>CAMATY010000159.1 GCA_945861325.1 Ferrithrix thermotolerans DSM 19514 | reverse complement strand
TGGCTGGGCATCAACTTGCCGCGCGAGTTTTGCGCAGTCCAGGCGCAACAATGGATGCACGATGAACTCATTTGAAATTCAACTCAGCAACGAAGTTGGGGTGGCCTTGTCGCAACGCAAACCAGTTGTCGCACTCGAATCAACAATTTTTTCAAATCTCGGTTTGCCATCGCCAGCAAATCTCGAGGCATTAACTCGCTGTACCTCGGTATTGCGAAGTCTCGGTGTCGTGCCAGCAATTACTGCGGTACTTGATGGCGTTGCTCGTGTTGGTATTGACGAAACAGAGTGGCCACTAATTCTTGGTCCTGCGAAAAAAGTTGGTGAGCGCGAACTCGGGCTTGCGATGGCCCAGCGTTGGGCTGTTGGTGCAACAACGGTTTCGTCTTCACTGCTGCTTGCGGCTCGAGCTGGCATTCGTGTTTTTTCAACCGGTGGTATCGGTGGCGTGCATCGCGGCGCCGAAACTAGTGGCGACATTAGTAGCGACCTTGGCGCAATCGCCCAACACCATGTCGTCACAGTATGTGCAGGCGCGAAATCGTTTCTCGATCTGCCGCGTACTCTTGAATATCTTGAGACACTAAGCGTGCCGGTGCTTGGTCTGGGTTGCGATTTTTTTCCTGAATTCACTGTTGAACGAGGCGATATCAAAATACCTGCACGAGTTGACACGATTCAAGAACTCGCAGAAATTGTTCGGGCGAACGATGCGCTCGGGCGCAAAGGTGGCATTCTCGCTTGTGTGCCTGTTCCAAAAAAAGATGGCTTGCTTAAATCATTTATGGATGAAATTACAGCGACTGCGCTCAATGACGCGAACAACCAAGGCATAACCGGCGCGGCTGTCACTCCTTATGTTTTGAAATTTATCGCTAATGCAACACAAGATGCAAGCGTCAAGGCAAATCTTTCGCTGGCCGAAAACAATGCGCGAACTGCCGCGCAACTTGCAGTCGAACTTTCTATAGCGCAATAATTTTTGGCGGAGGCGGACGGGAATCGAACCCGCCGAACGAGGTTCACTCGTCCCAACCGCTTTGAAGGCGGCGGAGCCCACCAGGTACCCGGACACCTCCATCGCGAAGGCTACTTGTGAATTTTTCTGATGACGCAATTCGATCGCTGTGCACACATGCAGAAACTTAAACCTAGTTATAAGTTCTGGGCTCAAATAAAGGAGCATGCGAATGATTGTTTGTTGGTCGGTAAAAGGTGGTAGCGGCACAACCGTCGTGGCTTCAACTCTTGCACTAATTCGTGCCGCCGAATCACAACGCGGTGCATTACTCGTCGATCTCGCTGGTGATGTGCCGGCGGTGCTCGGGCTTGCTGAGCCATCAGGACCTGGAGTTAGCGAGTGGTTATCTAACCCAGAAAGCGATTCGCGAATGACGCTTCAATCAATTGCAGTTCAAGCAACTGCAAATTTGCAAATCATCGCCAAAGGTTCAAAAACAATTACCGCAAACGCAAACTTCAGTCAACTTTGCAGTGCACTCGAAACTTTCAATCTGCCAATAATTATTGATGCAGGTTGTGGTGTGCCACCACAAGAACTCCTCGCACGCGCCACCTCGTCGTTGTTAGTAACTCGCCCGTGCTACTTATCGTTGCGTCGCGCCGCACAAATTTCGGTATCACCGACAGGCATCGTGCTAATTAACGAGCCTGGTCGCGCACTCGGAAAGCACGATGTTGAAGTAGTTATCGGCACGCCGGTTGTTGCCGAAATTACATTTGACGCTGCAATCGCCAGAGCAGTTGATGCCGGCTTACTTGCCACTCGACTACCCACAATTATGTCTAAGCAACTCGCAGCAGTCGCATGAATCGTGCCGTCTTAGCGCGTGTCGCGCCAAGTGTGCATTGTCGTCTGGATGAATTTTTTCGTGATCAAGAAATTCAAGAAGTTATGGTCAACTCTGGCTCGCAAGTTTGGATCGAACGCAATGGTGAACTTTCCAAAGTCGGCACGATCCATCCTGACGACACAAGGGCATTCATTGAACGCACTCTGCTTCCGCTTGGTCGACGCATCGACATAACCTCACCAGTTGTCGATGCTCGGCTAAGCGATGGCTCAAGATTGTGCGCCGTGATTCCGCCAATCGCCGTCGACGGACCCTGTGTGGCAATTCGCAGATTCAGTGCGAAACAAATGCGACTCGAAGATTTTGCTTCGCCACCTGTTATCGAATTACTACAGCAACTAATTTATGATCGCCGAAATATTCTCGTCAGTGGTGCGGCATCTGCCGGCAAGACAACCCTGCTCAATGCATTGTGTGATTATCTGCAACCCAATGAGCGCATCGTGACAATCGAAGACATCGCCGAACTTAAACTTAGTCACGAGCATGTCCTTCGCCTTGAAGCCCGCCCTGCTTCACCAGACGGCAATCAAGAAATTTCAACTCGATCGCTCGTGCGAACAGCACTTCGGCTTCGGCCAGACCGACTAATCATCGGCGAAGTTAGAGGCGCAGAGACACTCGACATGTTGGCGGCAATGAACACCGGTCACAACGGATCAATGTCAACAATCCACGCCAATAGTTCACGAGATGCGCTCCGCCGAGTTGAGTCACTGGTGCTTCAACATGCCGCAAATTGGTCCCGCGAAGTCGTGCGCGACCATGTTGCTTCTTCGGTCAATGCAATTGTTCATGTCGCGAGACATCTCAATGGATCAAGATCGGTTGAAGAAATTCTTTTTTTAGACGATAACAAAGCGACAACCGTTGTCCAAGATGGGCGAATCATAAGTGAACCTTCGCTATGAGACATATCGTTGCTTTTTTTGGCGCAATAACCTTCGGGGGTTTAGTTGCAGTATTCGGTTTTTGGTTTGTCAGAACTTGGTTAACTCGCAACTGGGTCAGTCATCGACTGACACAAATCAATCAACATGGTTTGCGAGGCACCGATTCAAATCAAAAAATTACGAGTTCGTCAGTTCTTCAACTTGAAGAACTTGCACAACTGTTAGACACAACTGCGCGACATCTTCGTCTCGGAGAGTCGCTGGCCCGTGCAGTTCAATCAGCAGTCGAAACAAC
>CAMATY010000158.1 GCA_945861325.1 Ferrithrix thermotolerans DSM 19514 | reverse complement strand
CAACGGTGTCAGTCATATCTATAAATTCCTCTTAAAATAAAAGCAATTCTCCACTAACTCACCATAACACTGCGCACATTGAGGGCCTTCGGGTCTGCCCAGACTTTAGTTGACTATTTGACCTGCCCTACGGTTTGGTTACCCACTGTGAGGTGAATTTCAGGCTGGGATGGATGATTTTTCGAAGGTTAATTCGTATTCGATCGGTGTGCGATAGCCGAGTTGTGAATGGCGTCTTTGACGGTTGTGAAAGATTTCGATGTAGTCGAAGATCGCGTTCGCGAGTTCGATTCTGGTTTTCCATTTTTTCCGGTTGAGGAGTTCAATTTGCATGCTTGACCAGAACGATTCAATCATTGCGTTATCCAACGCGTCACCGACGGATCCGAATGAGGGCATTAGTCTGGCCGGTCCTGGAAGTCCGTAAATGCCAGCATTGTGCATAAGAATTGCGACAAGATGTTTACTGACGCAAACGCCTAATGCCATAGTCAGTTCAGCATGTACTCGTTGTGAACCGTAAGTACCACGACTGGCGATATGAACTTCACGAATAAGTCCCGTTAACCACTGGGCCGGCGGCGACGAGGGTGTCGATCACCGGGTGAATCCTTTTGGGTGGGTGCCGTCCTTACCCAAAATCTTGGACGCGAGCCGCAGGATTTCAACTTCCATTTCAAGCTCACGGATGCGTCTCTTGGCACGGGTTAATTCGGCGCTCTCTCTCGTCGTGACACCCGGGATCTCCCCACGTGGTGGGTTGTTGTGTGTTTTTTTCTGAACTATTTACGATCAGATGTCAGTAGAGGTGAGATACGTGATTTCGGGGACCCCGGTCAACAACGGCACAAGTTTTTCGGCAATTCCCCAAATAATGCGAAATTTCATATATTCCGCAAAATGAGCACGAGATTCCCAAACGCTGATTCCGACTACATCATTTTGATTCGTCATCGAACAAGATTTCTGCCGAGATCAACCCATCAAAGGTGCGCGTTTTTTTGACCCCATCTTCGGCCCGCAAAATATCATTGAATATCTTGCGCCCCTTTTCACTACAGGGAAATTTTTGCATGATTACGATGGCCATATTGTTTTTCCTTTTCGTGGTGGGTTGTTGTGAGCGGTTACTTGGCATTGTGGACCAAGTTGATAAGAAGGTAACTGGCCCACCTTGCAATTACCTTGCGAAAAGGTGAACATTATGTAATTTGATGGATAATTGCCGTAGATAAACTTTTCAACTATCAAACTATTAATTACATCAATTGCAGTTAGCGCTCTTGTTTTAGCAACGCCTACTACTGCGGCGACAAAATTTCAGGCGAACATAGTTGTCGAAGTAGACCAACCAGTTGCACTTGTTGAGCGTCAATTGAGTGACAACGGCGCCTTCATCGTTTCACAACAAGGTCGAATATTTTTCTGGAAGTACAACTCACGCACGCTGACAAAAGTTTTGGATATAACTTCATTGACTTCCGCAAAAGGCGAACGGGGCCTACTTGGACTTACTTTTAGAAAGGGCCGTGCATATTTGAACTACACCAATAAAGCTGGTGACACGGTTATTGCCGAATATGCGCTCACAAGAACTGGCGAATTTGACGCAAAAAGTCGGCGCGAACTTCTTGTGATCAAACAGCCTTATTCAAATCACAATGGTGGCGCAATCATCACCGGACCAGACGACATGCTTTACATCGGCACCGGTGACGGCGGCTCGAGTGGAGACCCCGATCGCACTGCACAAAATCTCAAGTCAATGCTCGGCAAGATTTTGCGAATCGACCCTACATCTACATCGCAAAAGACTTATCAAATTCCTAAAGATAATCCTTATGTTGGCGTTGCGGGTGCTCGCCCAGAAATTTGGTCAATTGGATTGCGAAATCCATGGCGCATCACCTTTGATGAACTGAATAATCTTTGGATTGCCGATGTTGGTCAAAATAAGTGGGAAGAAATAAATGTTGCTACTGCTACTAGCAAATCTGGTGGCGTTAGCGGCACTGTGGGCACTGCCGGTCGCAAATCTAATTTTGGCTGGAGCGCATTTGAAGGTTCACACAAGTTCAATGCCGACCAGAATGCACCGACGGCACTTAAACCGATTTACGAATATAAGCACGGCGACGAAGGTTGCTCGGTAAGCGGTGGTGTGCGAGTGAGTGCGAATAATCCTGTCACATTGTTACGCGGATGGTATCTGTTTAGCGACTACTGCTCAGGTGTGATAACAGGTCTGCGATTGCAAGGCACGAAACTTACTGGTTCAGAAAAAATTGTTGAAAATCTAAGAAACGTCGTTGCGGTTCAGCAAACATCGAACGGTATCTACGCACTTTCAATAAACGGAAACATCTACTCGATAACAGGCAAATAAATTTAGGCGCCAGTCGCAGTTTGTTCACTTTCTCGCCACCGCCATACCCATAATCGCGACGCTCATGGCATCCACTGATTGAAAATACAGTCAACAGCGCCCCTTTTGGTTTTGGGGTTTCATATGGAATCATGAGTGCCTTGAGGCTAATGTTTCAGTATGAAAACTTTCAATAACTACATCAACGGCAAAGAAGTCGCAGCACAAGACGGCCGCACAACACCAGTAATTGATCCAGTAACTGGCAAGCAATACGCAACTGCGGCATTGTCTGGGCCTGCCGATGTTGACTCAGCAATGAAAGCAGCAGCCGACGCTTTCGAATCGTGGAAACACTCGACGCTGTCGATGCGTCAAAAGGCGATCAATGACATCGCCGATGCAATGCTTGCCAACATGACCGAGTTGATTGAAGCCGAAATTGAAAACACTGGTAAGCCACGGTCGATTACTTTCAGCGAAGAAGTGCCGCCGATGATGGATCAGATTCGATTCTTTGCTGGTGCCGCGAGAATGCTTGAAGGCAAGAGTGCTGGCGAATACATGACGGGCTATACCTCTTATATTCGTCGTGAACCAATCGGCGTGTGTGCACAAGTCGCCCCATGGAACTATCCGTTAATGATGGGAGTTTGGAAGTTCATTCCGGCGATTGCTGCTGGAAACACAACCGTGTTGAAACCAAGTGATACAACACCAGCGTCAACTGCACTGCTCGCAAAAATTGCTGGCGAAGTTTT
>CAMATY010000157.1:0-3142 GCA_945861325.1 Ferrithrix thermotolerans DSM 19514 | reverse complement strand
GCACCGACCCCACATCATCTGACACCGACACGCTATCTCTTTTAGGTATCGTTTCCCCATGCCAAGTTTTGACGTCGTATCTGAAGTTGACCGCCAAGAATTACGAAATGCAATTGACCAAGCTCAGCGCGAACTCGCAAATCGCTATGACTTTAAAGACACGAATTCTGAAATTGAGCAGAAAGATCTCGTGCTCACCCTGCGTACAGCAAGCGAAGACCGTCTTAGGGCACTTAAAGTTTTACTTGAAGAGCGTTTTGTCAAGCGAAATATTTCTTTGAAAAGTTTAGACTGGGGGAAAATCGAGCAAGCGACTGGCGAAAGCGTCCGCCAAATCGTGACTATAAAAGTTGGCGTGCCAGCAGATAAGGCACGCGAGATCAACAAACTAATAAAAGAGAAAGCGCCAAAGGGTGTTGCTGGACAGACACAGGGCGATCAACTACGAGTTTCAGCAAAAAAGCGAGACGACCTGCAAGAGACTATGGCGATGTTGCGCGGTGCAAATTTAGACTTGCCGCTGCAATTTATAAACTTTCGCGACTAATCTTCGGTTGGTGACTCGGTCGCACGACGCTGAAGTTCGCTGACCACCGAAGCATCAGCAAGTGTTGTCGTGTCACCGATGTTGCGTCCTTCAGCAACATCGCGCAATAACCTGCGCATGATTTTGCCACTACGAGTTTTCGGCAAATCGGGTGTGAAAAAAATCATTTTTGGTTTAGCAATTGAACCGATTTCTTTTGCAACATGCTCACGAAGAACTTTTTCATCAACTTCTAATCCGCCGCGCAGAGTCACATATGCAATGATTGCTTGACCCGTCATTGCGTCGTTTGCTCCGACAACTGCGGCCTCGGCAACACTTGGATGCGAGACGAGAGCAGATTCAACTTCGGTTGTCGAAATTCGATGTCCAGAAACATTCATCACATCGTCAACCCGGCCAAGTAACCACAAATAGCCTTCGCTGTCTAATTTGGCACCGTCACCTGCAAAATATCGACCAGGAAATTTACTCCAATAAGTTTCTCGGTAACGCTTTTGATCTTTCCAGATCCCGCGCAACATTCCAGGCCATGGAGTTGTCAAAGTTAAATATCCGCCACCAGACATCACACGCTTGCCTTGTTCATCAACAAGTTCGGCGCCGATACCTGGCAACGGAAACGTCGCAGAGCCTGGTTTGGTGACTGTTACACCTGGTAATGGAGTGATCATCATTCCGCCAGTTTCGGTCTGCCACCAAGTGTCAATAATCGGACAACGCGAACCACCAATATTTTCGTTGTACCAAATCCATGCTTCTGGATTTATTGGTTCACCAACCGTGCCGATTAATCGCAACGAAGTTAGATCATGTTTGGCGGGTTCTTGTCCGCCCCACTTCATGTAAGTGCGAATCGCAGTTGGTGCCGTATAGAAAATAGTTGCTTTATATTTTTCAATGATTTGCCAAACGCGATCATTAGCGGGAAAGTTCGGAACACCTTCGTACATAATTTGCGTCGCGCAATTTGCCAACGGTCCATAGACGATGTAACTGTGTCCAGTAACCCAACCAACATCGGCCGTGCACCAAAAAATATCTGTGTCAGGTTTGTGGTCAAAGACGTATTTGAATGTGGTCGTCACATGTGCCAAATATCCAGCAGTTGTGTGCATGATGCCTTTGGGCTTGCCAGTTGTGCCAGAAGTGTAAAGCAGAAATAATAAGTGCTCAGCTTCCATTGGTTCGGCTACACAAATTGCATCAGCCGTCAACATCGCTTCGTGATACCAAACATCTCGCCCAGGGGTCATTGAAACTTCATTGTTGCCGCGCTTTACGACAACTACATGCTCAATTGTCGTTGTCGTTTTCAATGCTTCATCGGCTTGAGACTTAAGTGGAAATACTTCGCCGCGTCGCCATCCGCCGTCTGCGGTGATTAACAATTTTGCTTCAGCATCATTGATCCGATCGGAAAGTGCTTGGGCTGAAAAGCCACCAAACACAACACTGTGAGCTGCACCGATTCGAGCACACGCCAACATCGCCACTGCTGCTTCTGGAATCATTGGTAAATAAATATTTACTCTGTCGCCTTTTGATACCCCAAGATTCTTTAAGACATTGGCAAACTTTTGCACTTCGCCTAATAGTTGTGCGTAGGTAATCGTGCGTGAATCACCAGGCTCACCTTCCCAATAGAACGCAACTTTGTCACCCCGACCAGCAATCACATGTCGGTCAAGACAGTTATAAGAAACATTGAGTGTTCCATCGCTAAACCACTCGGAGTATGGCAAATCCCAGTCAAGTGTTTTTGTAAATGGTTGTGACCAAGTGAGAAGCTCTCTAGCGTGACGCGCCCAATACTCAGCAAAATCTCGTTCACCTTCGTGATACAGACTTTGGTCAGCGATAATTGCAGCCGCTTTGAACTCTGCCGAAGGTGGAAACTTTCGTAGCTCATACCCCAGAGCATCTATTACACGCATTTCGTCAGACACATTTCCTCAGTTCGTAGTAATAAGTTTTCATTTAATTCGTTAAGTCTTTCGCCCATCTGAGAGAATAGCGAATAGCCCCAAAACAATCCCACTTCGGCAATTTGCCTTCTAATACCAACTCGCAATTTGGTCTAGTTGAGTGGTTATTGTCCCTCGGGATGGCACTCACCTGGGGATCATCTTTTATTTTGATTGACATCATTATTCGTTATGCGCCAACAACTTTTGTGCCGTTTGGTAGGTCACTTTTTGGAATGATCGCACTATTTTTCGTACCAGGATCACGTGACCACATCGCTCGTGAACATCGCACACGGCTTTGGGTTCTTGGTCTGATTTGGATGGCGCTTCCATTTTTCTTATTTCCGATTGCAGAGCGCACCGTTGCCAGCAGTATTGCAGGAATGATGAACGGTGCATTACCAGTCGTCGTGATCGTTGTAACTTCAATTTGGATTAGAACTAAGCCGTCTGGTCAACGAATTGTTGCGATACTCGTCGGATTTATCGGCATCGTGCTGATTGCTGTGCCGTCAATTAATGACGGCACAACTGCCGATGTTAAAGGTATTTTTTATCTGCTGGCTGCATTAATTTGTTATGCCGTCGCACTAAATATGGCGCGACCACTTCAAGCGATTTACTC
>CAMATY010000156.1 GCA_945861325.1 Ferrithrix thermotolerans DSM 19514 | reverse complement strand
ATTTTGGTGCATTAACTTCAACATGATCTCGCATCACTGAATAAAAACTTGTCTCTAGTTCGTAACATCGAGTCGCTCTTGAAGCAGCACGACTACTTTCATTTTGTGACGGCACCTTGACGACAACGCTCTTAGGTAATTGGCGTGCTACGTCTTCTTTGAACACAACTCGATAACTCTCGGCCATCTGCCCAGTTCCAATTGCTGTAACTGACTCAATCTCAAGGCGTGCCCTGCCTGAGGTTGCAGCAAGTACCCCCGATAAATACTCAGCGGTCACCCCCCGATGACTTGCGGTAGTGCTCACCTGTCAAACCTTAGAATATTAAAGTGACAAAATACAAAGTTGTCGCACTTTGCGAACACCCAACGCATTGGCAACAAGCCGCACAATGGTCGTTTGATGCTTGGCAACACGAGTTTCCGAGCGACACAGTTCAAACATATTTGGATCAATATGCTCTCGCCGCGAGTAAACCCACGCGGTTAATTGAAATTTATGCGGCAATCTCAGAACAAAATTATTTACTTGGTGTGGCGACACTGATTGATGACGACGAATTGCCCGACGTGCTTGAACCGGGGCCATGGCTGGCAGCAGTCTTTGTGACTCCAACAGAGCGCAAAGTTGGTATCGGTTCTGCATTGGTGAACCACATCGTGCGCCGAGCACGCGAACTGAACTTTGCGACACTCTATTTATACACGGAATTTGCCGAAGATTGGTATCAACAAAAAGACTGGACGAAAATACGCGACACCGAATTTCTCGGTCTTCAACACACTGTGATGCAACTCAGACTAGTGAATTAGCCACCTAGCCAATTAGCAAGTTATCGCTTAAACGCCCAATGCACTTCAACGGTGATTGAAACTTCTTGAGCGCCTAGATCAATGACAGTTTTTGCAGACTCAACGCTTGATGCAACATCACGCAACCAAGGTTGCGGAACTGACAAAGTAGTCGCAAATTCGCGAACAGAAATTACATCACCCAATTCGACACCCAATAGGTCAGCATAATCTTCGGCCTTCGCCTTTGCTAACTTAATTGCATTTTCTCTCGCCTGCTTTGCAGCATCTTTGGTGTCAATCAAAATCGGAGCGAGCGTATCAATCGTCAAATCTGTGCCGACTATCACCACAACAGCATCAACTACAGAGCCAGAATTCTCGGTGTCGCGCAAGGTCACAGCAAACGATTGTGTTGCACGAAAACCATTCAAGGTTTGTTTACCGTCTTGCGCATAAGAATATTCTGGGTAGACACTGACATTAGTGGTGGCGATATCTTTTTTGTCGATCTTCAAACTGTCAAGTGCAGAACGCGCTTGATTAGCCAATAAATTTGCTCGCTCGCTTGCCGACTTGCTTGTTGCCTCAACCGCGAAAACCGAAAAATTAAACTGTACGCCATCAGGAATTACTTTTACCGAGCCTGTCGCGTCGAGCGTGACGCCAGTTTCACTGATTGCCGGAGCATTGTAAGTGTCGCCACCGACATCAATACCACAACTTGAAACCAACGCTATTGATGCGACGAACAATATTAAAACTCGTTTGTTTTTGATCATACTGAATTGTACTTTTTCGCTAACCGCTCGGCGACCAATTTGATTTTGTCATCTGGTTGAACAACTGCAACACGCACATTATTTGCACCACCTGCACCGTAGAAGTCTCCCGGACTTACAAGCGCGCCGCCTTCTCTCGCCAAACGCTCGGCAAATGTCCAACCGTTTTTGGCATCAAACCACAAATAGAAACCACCACTTGGCAGATCAATATTGAAACCAGACCATTCGGACAACACAGTTGCAAGTGTCTCAAGACGGCGCAAATAAACATCCCGCTGTTGGACAACATGGGCGTCATCACCCAGCGCAACAACTGCTGCTGCTTGCGCGGGACCAGGCACAAGCATGCCGACATGTTTACGAACTTCTTTTAGATAGTTGATGATTTCTTTGTCGCCCGCATAAAAACCCACGCGCAAGCCAGCCAAATTTGATCGCTTTGAAAGCGAGTGCAAAGCAACTACTCCATCAAAACCGTGCTGCAATATTGATTCGGGTTGGCGTGACCAAGTGAACTCGACATAGCACTCATCACTGAACACCGGAACATTATTTTTGCGACCCCAGTTGGCGAGTGACTTCAAATCATCTAACGCGCCTGTTGGATTATTGGGCGAGTTGCTCCATATCATTAGCGCTCGTTTGATATCACTATTTGAAATCTTTGAGGTGTCGAGTCCTCCAGTTGCAGTCATCGGCACCGCGACCGGTCGGCAACCAGCCAAGATCGCCCCCATCTCGTAAGTTGGGTATGAGACTGCCGGGAACAAAACAGTGTCGCGATCTGGTGTACGCAATTTCAAATATTGCGGAGTAGTTGCAACAAATTCTTTGCTTCCAATACATGCGGCGATCTGCGAAGTTGGTACCGAAATATCAAACTTGCGTTGCATCCAAGCCTGGGCAGCGTTGCGCAAGGCGTCGCTACCAATGCTCGGCGGGTATCCGCGTTCGCTATTGGACAAAGAGAGAGCGGCAACAACTTCAGGTGCTGGTGGGTCACATGGTGTGCCAATTGACAGATCAACAAGTCCACCTTCGTGTTTTTCTGCAGAAGCTTTGAACTTGTCGAGCCGATCATACGGGTACGGCGGAGGGACAAAACCTTGAGTCATTTTTGAGCTAGCCCATTAGCGCTGTTATTAGCGCTTTGGTTAACAATGAATTCGCTCAAACGTCCAGCGCTGGCATCTGCAAGTCGTGCCCGCACACGCATCGCAGTTTGTTCATTAGATGTCGACACAACTTCGCCCTCTCGATGCACTGTGGCGACGATATCGCCCCGATCATACGGTATTAGCAATTCGATCACAGTAGTAAGTGCGCGCATGCGATCACCGATTGCCAGCAACAAATCATTCAATCCGTCACCAGTCATTGCCGAAAACGCAACAGCACCACGATGTTCATACACAAGTCGTTTTGCTTCGTCTGGATTGAGATCAGACTTATTAATTACCAATAGTTCGGGAACTCTATCTGCGCCAATTTCTTCGAGAACTTCACGCACGGCAATTATCTGTCCATTTGGATCAACTGCCGAAGCATCAACAACATGCACAAGCAAATCACTTGACACTGCAACTTCAAGAGTGC
>CAMATY010000155.1 GCA_945861325.1 Ferrithrix thermotolerans DSM 19514 | reverse complement strand
ATCGCTCAATCGCATGAGATGCAATTATGAATTCTCCTCGACCAGCGGCTGGGTCAAGCACACTTTTTGGATTATCAAGTCGTGACTCGATCCAACGAGTGACAATTGCCCAAGTTGCGTCTTTTTTATCTTGTCTTAGTCCAGCAAATCTAAATTGATAGACCTTGCCAAGATCCAATTTTTGGCTTGAGTTTGACATTGTCGGTAAGGCTAATGCTGTCCACTTAGATCTATCGGGTAGCGTAAAGAAGTCTTATTGGGGCTGTAGCTCAGTTGGTAGAGCGCTTCCATGGCATGGAAGAGGCCAGGGGTTCGATTCCCCTCAGCTCCACAATTGATTTGCGAAACTTAAGTGGTATGAACTGAAGGCAATTGCTTAACGCAAAACTTGACTTTGAATTTATGAAAATATTTCGAGCAATTCTTATGATTTGGTGCGATGGTTCGGCTATATTTCGTGGGCATTGAATCAGGAAATAAATTTGAGTTGTTTGCTATCCAGTTTGGACTTCAAAGTTTGGTATTTTGCCTTGGAATTGGCAAGGGGAGGTTTTCCGCTGGAGTGTTTGCTCTAGGGTTTGAGGGTGCGGATTGTAAAAGTTTCAATTTTTTTGATCCCAATTTTTTTGATTTTTGGCTATTGGGCATTCAGTACGCCAGTGTTGTCCACCCGCATAAATGGTCACGAAATTGAACCATTCGCGGTTCTCGCCGAGGCAGATTTTCAGGGGGCAGATTTCGAGAAAGCCGAGCTGCGTGGTGTCGTTCTAACGGATGCAAATCTCTCTCGAGCAAATTTAATTGATGCAAACTTGTCAGATGCAAATCTTGATCGAGCCGATCTAACTCTTGCTGATCTTTCTGGGGCAGATTTGTCTAGAGCGAGTCTGATGAGCGCTGTTCTTGAAGGAGCAAACTTGAAGGGCGCAAATCTCAGGGGCGTGTTTTTGAAAGGCGCAAACCTGGTCGGCGCGAATTTGTCTGATGCCAATATGAAGGGTGCGGATATGACGGGTGTAAATTTGTATAGTGCAATTATGACTAATGCAATAGTGCCAGATGGAACAATTCACGGCTAAGTTCTTTGTAATGAACTCCCAAGATTTTTCTTTAACTGGTCTGCGGGCGCTTGTTACTGGTGGCGGCTCTGGAATCGGCAAAGCCATCGCCGATGCGATGACTCAGGCTGGCGCACGCGTTGTTGCTTGCGATGTTAATAACACGACAACACCTGATTATGTTTGCGATGTTTCAAAAACGAGCGACGTCGCGGTGATGTTTGAGGCAATTCAGCGTGATCTTGGTGGTCTAGATATTTTGGTGAACAATGTCGGCGTGCCAGGACCGACGGCGCGAGTTGATGAGATGGATGCTGACGCCTACGACGAATGCGTGCGTATAAATCTCGGTGGAACGTTTCGATGTACGAGTGCCGCAGTTCCGATGTTGCTCAAGACTCGGGGTTCGATCATCAATATCTCAACAAGTGCTGGAATCTTTGGCTACCCGTTGCGCTCGCCGTATGTTGCTGCCAAATGGGGGATCATCGGCTTAACTAAATCTTGGGCAATGGAACTTGGCGCTGAGGGGGTTCGTGTCAATGCGATTTGTCCTGGTTCGGTTAGTGGCCCGCGCATGGATGGCGTGATCGAGCGCGAAGCTGCCGCAACTGGAGTGACTGCACAAAGTATTCGCACTGGCTATGAAAACCAGGTTTCAATGAAGACTTTCGTTGATGCCAGCGACATTGCAGCCTCAGCAGTGTTTCTGAGTTCGCCAGCCGCGCGATTCATCACCGGTCAAGTGCTGCCAGTCGATGGCAACATTGAAACTATGCGAGCTTAGAATTTCGCAGGGGACAATTAATGGCTGCATTTGAACTTGATGGCACGGTAACACTCAAGAATTTGCACAAGTCATACGGCGATCGTGTGGTTGTCAATGACGTTTCACTTGATGTGCGTGCTGGCGAATTCTTCTCGATGCTTGGGCCGTCAGGTTGTGGCAAAACTACAACTCTGCGGATGATTGGTGGTTTTGAGCAGCCAGACAGCGGCAACATCTTTATCGACTCGCGTGATGTCACAAACGACGAGCCAGAAGCCCGACCATTAAATACTGTGTTCCAGAACTATTCGCTGTTTCCGCACCTTAATGTTCGAGACAACGTCAAATTTGGTTTGCGCTTTGAGAACGAATTCACCAAGAGCACAAAATCAGATGACCAACGGGTTGGCGAAGCACTTGAACTCGTGCAACTCGGCAGTTTTGGTGAGCGCCGCGTGCACCAACTTTCTGGTGGCGAGCAACAACGCGTCGCACTTGCTCGTGCTCTGATTCTTGAACCCAGCGTGCTGTTGTTAGATGAACCACTCGGTGCGCTTGACGCACAGTTGCGGGCGCTACTTCAAGTTGAGTTGGCGACATTGCAGCGCCAAATCGGTATCACCTTTATCTATGTAACTCACGATCAACACGAAGCGTTCACGATGAGCGATCGCATTGGTGTGATGCGAGAGGGCAGATTAATGCAGGTTGGCGCACCCCGAGAACTTTATGAACAACCGAACTCGGTAGAAGTTGCACGATTCGTTGGTGCTGCAAACTTGATTCAGGGTCGTGTCGTCTCGCGCGGTGTGGTTGAAGTTGGCAGCGAGAAATTTGTCTCGCCAGATTCTGCGCCGCTTGGTGACGGCATGGTGATGATTCGCCCGGAGCGAATTCGAATTGGGTCTGGAAACCACAAAGCAAAGATTGAGAGAGTAACTTTTGCCGGCTCGAGCTTGCGCGTCGCATTAAGGCTTGGGGCGATTTTACTGACTGCCGAGGTACCAAATGATGAGACGACTGCAAATTTGCGAGATGGTCAAGACACCACGATTGAGGTTTTGGCTGATGCCGTGCGAGTTTTGCCATTAACTAATTAACTGTCTAGTTAGCTTTCAATTTGGGTGACATCGGCTAGTGCCGCACGAAGGCCGCCATGTTCGCCATGTCGCTTTCGCCAAGTTGACAATCCAAATAATCCAATAATTAGAACAGTAAACGAAGCCAAGACGAGCAGAGTTGCCAGTGCATTGAGTGCGGGTGTTGCGCCACCTTTTACCGACGAATAAATTCGTAGAGGCACAGTTTCTGAGTTGACACCAGATGAAAGAAAGCTAGTTATGACGAAGTCGTCAATGACTGTTGCAAA
>CAMATY010000154.1 GCA_945861325.1 Ferrithrix thermotolerans DSM 19514 | reverse complement strand
AGTCGTTGAGTTAGATCAAAATTCGTGGATGACTGACGTCAGCGATGAAACATTCTCGCGCACAAATCTCGGCGCACTAGCTGTTGGCGATGTAGTCAACCTTGAACGACCAATGGTTCTTGGCGATCGACTCGGTGGTCATCTTGTTTCAGGTCATGTTGATGCAGTTGGTGAAGTTGTTTCGCCTGTGCCGAACCTGGTTGTGCGAATCCCTCGTGATTTAATGCACCTGATCGTTGAAAAAGGTTCTGTCACTGTCGACGGAATCAGCTTGACGGCCTTTGACTTAAAGACCGATACTTTTTCTGTAGCAGTGATACCTCATACGACAGAAGTGACAACATTGGGTGTACGCAAAGTTGGCGACAAAGTAAACATCGAAATGGACATGATGGCCAAACACATCGCACGAATGAGTTCATCAGCGATGAATACTCAAGGCACGAAAAGAAAAAAATGGTGGCGAAGGTGAGCGATCTATCTCAACTGCGAAAAAAAATTGACGAGATTGATTTGGCGATTATTAAATTGCTCAGTGAACGAATGCAGGTGTGTCGCGAAGTTGCCGAAGTAAAAGCGGGCTCGGCAACTGCGGTAATTCAGCCGCAGCGAGTGCGTGAAGTGTTGACCGTGCGTCGTCAGTGGGCTATCGACAGCAATGTCGACCCAGATTTCACCGAACAACTTTTTCGAATCTTGCTTGCTGAAACCCATCGCATTGAAATTGCCGAAGAACGAGATGAGCCTGCACCAAGCAAAACAGCCGACGCTTTACGTTCGGCACTTGACACTGTTGCTTGCCGAATCGATCATGTCGTTGTCGCAGTTGCGAACCTTGACGCAGCGATGGATTTTTTGACATCACTGGGTTTCAAGACAACTCGCACACAAGATTCGGCGATTGTCACAGCAGATGCAGGTGGCGTCACTGTGGTTTTGGTTGGCCCAGGCGACCCTGGCGTTGACGCACATTTAGCGGCGCACGGCTCTGGCGTCCAACATATTGCCATCGAAGTTTTGAACGCTGGTTTCGTGCAACAAGCACTGGCCGAGGCAAAAGTGCCGCTACTCACGAATGTGATTGTTGATGCCGACGGCCACGAGCAAGTGTTCACGGTGCTGGACCCATCAACGGGAGTGCAACTTGGTTTCATCTCGCGCACCGGCCACCGAGTGCCAATTTCTGGTCAAAACGTTCGCGCTCTATTTCACGCCCTCGCTAAATAATCCTCAGGTCCTGAAAAATAGCGCTTGCGCGATAGCCAAGATCGGCGCTACGGTTAGTAGGCACGGCAGTTACAAGATTCGTCACCTCTCTAACACGGTGAAGGACCTTGGTCGAGCGCTCTCAACATAATTTCATCTATCCCTTTTGGAGGGCCATGTTGTCTGAGAGCCATCGCGTACTCGATACGTCAGTATCTGAAACTCCAACATCCGAGCTAATGCGCCAAGCGCGAGTAATTCGCGATAATGCTTTTGGAAGTCGAGTCACTTACTCACCGAAAGTTTTTATACCACTAACGATGTTGTGTCGCGATAAGTGTGGATACTGCACTTTCGCTCAGCCACCAGCGCGATTAGAAAATCCATATCTCTCCAGCGAACAAGTTCTCGCAATCGCCAAGCAAGGTGCGAAAGCTGGTTGCCACGAAGCGTTATTTACACTCGGCGAGCGCCCAGAGTTGCGCTACGAAGTTGCTCGTGAATGGTTGAAGCAAAATAACTACGACAGCACCGTGCATTATCTGCACGACATGGCGCAACTGGTGTTAAAAGAAACTGGTTTGCTACCGCATGCAAATGCAGGTGCGTTGTACCGCGACGAGTTAGAGATGTTGCGCCGCGTCTCACCGTCACAAGGAATGATGATCGAAACATTGCGCGACGATCTTGACTGCCACCGCGGCGCGCCCGACAAAGAGCCCCAACGCCGTCTCGACACATTAAATTTTGCCGGTGAATTAAAAATTGCGTTCACGACTGGCATCTTGGTCGGCATCGGCGAAACTCGTAATGATCGAATTGCCGCACTTGAAGCAATCGCCGCATCGCACGCAAAATACGGTCACGTTCAAGAAATTATCGTGCAAAACTTTTTGCCAAAGCCATTGACAATTATGCAGCATGAAAAACCATGCCCGCAAGATGAATATCTTTGGTCAATTGCTGCAGCGAGAGTTATTTTGCCGCCAGAAATTCACTTGCAGGCTCCCCCGAACTTGAGTGATGACTTTGGGATGTTGCTGGATGCGGGGATCGATGACTGGGGCGGCGTTTCACCAGTTACGGCAGATCATGTCAACCCCGAGCGACCTTGGCCAGCGCTTGACAAGTTACGAGACGCAACAGAAAAACGTGACAAAGTTCTCGCCCCTCGACTTACTATTTATCCAGAGTTTGCAACAGCCCCGACAAAATGGCTCGACGACTCGTTGCATTTCAAAGTTCTGGATCGCAGTGATGCCGAAGGTTTGGGTCGCGATGACCCGGGTCAGGTTTGGCCAGAAAAAGTTACGGCTGCTGACGTCGTGCAAGATGGTGCTGAAATTATTTTGGTTGGTCATCGGTCAACGCAGTGGTATTCGGGCGCGAATAATCTTCCACCGATTTTGATAAGTGCGCGCAATGACGGTAACAAAATTAAATCTGGTCAAGTTGCCGAAGTTTTGCGAGGTGTTGAACTCGGACAACAAATCAATCAAAACGAAATCGTCACGCTGTTTGGTGCGCGCGGACCAGAAGTAAATGCCGTTGCAGCACTCGCCGACCAGTTGCGCCAACAAGTTGTCGGTGATGTTGTGACCTGGGTTCACAACAGAAATATCAACTACACAAATGTCTGCACATTCAAATGCAAATTTTGTGGATTCTCAAAAGGACCGCTGAGTTTAAATTTACGTGGCACACCATATCTATTGACGCTCGATGATATTGCTTTGCGAGCGAGTGAAGCATGGGATAAGGGCGCCACTGAAGTAACTCTGCAGGGTGGGATTCATCCTGATTTTGATGGCGACTATTACATTGATGTCGCAAGAGCAGTTAAAGATGCCGTGCCGCAAATGCATATTCACGGATTCACTGCACTTGAAGTTACCGAAGGTGCAAAGAGACTCGGCGAACCGTTGTGGGAATATATTTTGCGACTCAAAGATGCTGGTTTAGCTTCACTGCCGGGCACGGCAGCCGAAATATTGGA
>CAMATY010000153.1 GCA_945861325.1 Ferrithrix thermotolerans DSM 19514 | reverse complement strand
TTGTAGCCAGTTTGATATTCGTTTTCAACTTTGATACTCGACAAAACAGATCTTGCATCTGCGCTAACAAATTTGCTCTGAGAAACTTCGGCAGATTGCGAATTAAAAGTTGCTGCGCTAACAATGCTCGTCGACGAAATGGCGATGACTAGCGCGACACCGTTTGTTGCAATTCGCCACTTCACTTAAATCAGCGTATCGCTATGTACTAGTTGCGCCGTTTGAACTCTGCATTGCTGGCATCTCATCTGAGATGTCGATAAAAATACATTCACCTGGGCAAACTTCAGCAGCCCGCAAAACACTTTGCCGATCGCGAGGGGCAACGCGGGCAAGACTTCCTGCTCCACCTGGGTCGTTCAAAGGCTTGCCAAATTCGGCGACATATGCGATTCCATCTTCGAGCAACTTAAATGCATCAGAACAATGGTCTTCGCACAAACCATCTCCCGTACATAAATCTTGATCAATCCAAACTCGCATCTGGTTCAGGTTACTGAGTCAAACCGGCAGCAATGAGCAACGCGATTAAAATCACATTTCGTAAAACATCGAGCCAACTCATTGGGCGCTGTGATGTTGCACCAAAACATGAACACGGTAGACGATCTGGGTCGCGCAATCGCACTAGCAACAGAACAGTAAACGAAACAAGCAACAGCAAGCCAGCAGCAATTGTTTGCATCAACCACCAACCACCGACCAACATCACTCCAAGCGCGATTTCGGCTAGTGGCACGAACACAACTGCGGGGTCTGGCGCACCAAGTGCACGGGCTTGAAATGTCCAGTTGTTGAAAGTTGCAAACTTTGCCACACCCGCATAGACAAACACTGCCGCAACCACGACAGCGAAAATAAAACTCACGTCAGCGGTGAAGTTCCCGCGACTGCTCCTCTAAAAAACACCATCGCACTTTCGGCGCTTTGCCCTGCTTCAAGGGTTTGCACACGACCGACTATGAAAAGATGATCACCAACTTGCGAACTCGACTCAATTGTGCAGTCGATATGTGCAAGTGCGCCAGCAATTTTTGGCGCACCACTTTTGGCTGGAGCCCATTGCACACCTTCAAAGCGAGCATCTGCTTCTTTTGCAAACCTCCAACACAACTCGCCCTGACTTTCTGCCAAAACATTCGCACAAAAAGAACCCGACGCTGCAATTGCTGGCCAAGTTTTTGAAGTTAGCCCCTGAAAGAACCCGACCAACGGTGGATCAAGCGAAATTGAAACGAATGATCCAATCGTTACTCCTTGTGGTTGACCAGCCAAATCAATTCCAGAAACAATTACTACTCCAGTTGGCAAATTACTCAACACTTGGCGAAATTCTTTGCTATCAAATGAAGCGTTCATCGCTTACGAGACTACGGCAGAAACCTTCACCGACATTTCATCGGCAGCGACAAACACTTCAAAACCACGATTTTTTGCGATTTGGCCAAGACGACCAGCAATCACGTCTAGTGCATCATCATTTCGAGATGGATCATGATGAAACAATGCCAATCGCTTTGCAGATGTTGTTTCGGCGACCCACATTGCAAACTCAAGTGTCGAGTGCCCCCAATTAGATTTCGTTGCAAACTCTGCAGGCGTGTACTGCGAATCGTGGATTAATAAATCTGAATTTTGGCAGAGTTCGCGAGCACCAGCAGTTAGCGCAAAGTTGCCGAGCGGTTGTTGATGATCAGACAGATATGTCACTGTCGTTTTATTTGCAGTAACTCGAAACCCGAGTGTCGGGCCCGTGTGTGGCACAAACCGGCTCATCACTTTTGTCGTACCGATTTCAAAGTCGTCATCACCAATTTCGTGAAAATTAATTGTTGCCGCAAATTCATCTAAACAAATCGGAAACAACGGTGGAGAAATTTTTTTTATAAATGTGTCGTGCAGTGAGACTCCGTCTGGTTGTCCCGGAGCATAGATATCTAGCACCGTGTCACGATGCAGAAGCGACTTAAAAAATGGCAAACCCTGTGTGTGATCCCAATGTAAATGAGTAAGCAAGCACGCACCAACGAATGGTTTTGGTTGTGCATCAAGATCATCACATTTTAAATAACGCAAACCTGTGCCAAGATCAAAAATTATTGGTGACGCAGCGCCAATATCTACTGAGACGCAGGATGTGTTGCCACCGTAACGCTGAGTGTCACGACTGTGACATGCAGTTGAACCACGCACGCCATGAAACATCACCGTTACTTCGTTTTCCCCCACTCTGAAACGGTATGCGCAAGCCAACACATTTGTAAAGACCTGATGGGGTGACCTTCGTCGCAGGCAAGTATCTTTTAGACATGGCTGATTTGAAATTAAATATCGAATGCATCGCTGCTAATGGCACTGAGTTTTCATATCTTGAATGTGGAACCGGAAAGTTGGCGTTACTGCTACACGGATTCCCAGACACGGCACAAACTTGGCGTCACTTGATGCCCGAACTCGCGGCAGCCGGCTACCGAGCCGTTGCTCCATTCATGCGCGGATATGCACCGAGTTCGGTGCCCGCAGATGGTTGCTATCAAACTGCAATGCTGGCGCGTGATGCGAACGCGTTTCACGAAAGACTTGGTGGCGATAGTGAGTCTGTGATCATCGGTCACGACTGGGGTGCGCCTTCTGTTTACGGCGCTGCACTCGACGCGCCATCACGGTGGCGCAAAGTAGTTGGCATGGCTGTGCCACCGACTGCTGCTCTCGGTTTGGCATTCGTGCAAAATCTTGAACAAGTTAAACGCAGTTGGTATATGTTTTTCTTTCAGCATCGTCTAGCCGACCTAGTTGTTGGTGCAAATAATCACGCTTTCATTGACATGTTGTGGCGAGATTGGTCGCCAGGATACGACGCAACTGTCGACCTTGAGCATGTGAAAAAATCTTTGACAGACCCAAAAAATCTGCAGGCTGCGCTCGGCTACTACCGCGCGACCTTAGGCGGCGGCTTTCGCGACCCCGCACTGAGCGAATTGCAAGCACTAATGGGAACAGGAGTACCCAGTCAGCCACTGCTTTATCTACACGGCGCAAACGACGGATGCATCGGTGCCGAAGTTGTTCAGTCTGCAAAATCAATGGCTCCTGTAAATGTGAAATTCGAAGTCGTCGCGGGAGACGGACATTTCTTGCAACTTGAACAACCAGAAAAAGTAAACAAACTAATTTGTGATTTCTTAGCAAGTTAACTAATGACAGTTACGAAAAATCCATTGCGTGACGG
>CAMATY010000152.1 GCA_945861325.1 Ferrithrix thermotolerans DSM 19514 | reverse complement strand
ATAACAACACCTGCGGAAACGACAACACAACATCGAGTGCCCGCATGATCACTTCATCGGCTCGGCCACGCAAATATGCCGCGGTCAACCCCAAGGTCGTGCCGAGAGTAATGCCAATGCTGGTCGCCAAAAAAGCCAAAATCAAAATCGTGCGACCACCAAACAAAAATCTCGACAACACATCTTGACCGAAATAGTCGGTTCCAAAAACTGTTCCGGGCACGTTTAGCGTGTTCGGCAAGTCGATATATTCTGTGCTACCGAAAGGCGCCAAGAATGGTCCGACTAAGGCAACACTCATAAGCAACAACGCAAGCACCGCACCAATCTGAGTTCTGCGTAATTTGAAACCTTGACGCATCAAACTTGGCGGTCGCTCATCAACAAATTGGTCGGCTGATTGTTTTACTTCGCTCACTTCAACCTCGTTCGCAACCTAGGCGTCACCAAAACCGTGCCAATGTCGGCAAGCAAATTCGTCAACACATAAACACCCGCAATAATCAAGGCCAGAAACTGAATCACTGGTAGATCTCGGGATCGAACTGCGTCTGCAAGTGCACTACCAATTCCTGGAAAATTAAAAAGACGCTCGACGATAATCACACCACCAGCCAAATATGCCAAGTTGAGTGCAATTACTTGAAACGCAGGGCCAACCGCATTGGGCATTGCATGTCGCCACAACACTGTGCGCTCATCCATCCCTTTCAGTCGAGCCATCTCGACATAATCACTCTCAAGAACCTCAATCATCGCTGCTCGCATCACTCTCGACACATAGGGCGTAACCGCGATCAATAGTGTCAACACAGGCAGGATCAGTCCAGAAATGTCACTCCATGGTGGTGCGCCAACTTCTAAATATGTAACTGCAGGCAAAAGTTGCCAGATTGTTGTTGAAAAAATAATCGTCAAGATTGTTCCGACCACGAACTCGGGCATCGCCGCAAGAATTAACGAAACTAACGAAGAAGCAGTGTCAAACTTGCGGTCTCGTCTCAGTGCGGCATTTGCACCAATAACTATTGATAGCGGAATTGACCCGACAGCGGCAATCAACAACAAGAAAAACGAAGCACTCACTCGTGGTCCGATGTATTCGCTGACAGAAATTGAAGTTGCATATGAGGTGCCCAGATCGCCTCTTAAAATGCCGAACAACCAATTGGTGTACTGCACCACGATCGGCTTGTCGAGCCCGAAATCAGCACGCAATGCCGCCAGTGCCTCCGGCGTCGCCTCCCGACCAAGCATCGCTTCGGCAGGGTCTGCTGGAAAGGCTTGCGTTACCGCAAATATCAACAGCGAAACTATAAACAGTGTCAAAAGCCCAAGCGCAATTCGCTTGATGACAAACCTCAAAATTGACGCTTTCACTTACCTCACCCTATTAAAAGTATTGCCGCCCGCGCGTTGCGGACGGCAATACTTATGAATTTCTCAGAATAGAAACTAGGCCAACGAAATATATTTGAATCCGTGACCGTAGTAGTCCATGTTCAACTGTGAAGGACGAACAACGACGCCCTTGATCTTCGATGAATATGCATCAGCAAAGTTATTGAAGAACGGAATAATGTATGCACCATTTTCAAACTCTTCTTTTTGCATTTTTGCAACGATCTCACGACGCTTCTTCGCATTTGCAGTGCCAGCGGCCGCCAAATAGTCAGCGCGGAAACTGCTCGTGGCTGGAGGAAACTTCGTCTCTGGATAAACATCCATCGACGCGGCTACTTGGGCAAGATATGTTCGGCCAGACCAATAGGTCGTGTAAAAGCCAGTGTTCATGTACTGACCCTTTGAACTCCAATAGGTTCCACCGTCAATAACTTTGGCATCGATAATCACGACACCGTCGGTCTTCTTGGCCTGCTCGGCAAGAGTCTGAATCATCAACACCAAACCGCCCGTGTCGTCTGGTGCAGTCAACTCAACTCGCAACGGGTTGGCTTTTGAATAGCCAGCCTTCTTCAATAAAGCAAGAGCACCCGGAATATCTTGTTTGCGTTGCTCATAACCGTTGGCATTGTAATTGGCGTCAATGTAGCCATACAGGTCGTTGCCGATCTTGCCGTGACCAGAAAGAACACGATTTAACATCTGCTTGCGATCAACCAACAATCGCAATGCTTGACGAACATTGTTGTCATCGAATGGCTTGATGTCGATTCGCATACAGAATGCCAACCATGCACCAGCCGAGTTTTCAACGACATTCAAATACTTCTTTGACTTGAGTGTCTTGTATTGCTCAAACGGAATGTCAACCGCCACATCAATCTGCTTGGCAATGAGAGCATTCACGAGCGCCGTCTTATCTGAGAAGTCGATGATTCGAACTTCATCAAGATAAACATTTTTTGCATCCCAGTAGCCGTTGAAGCGCTTGTGCACACTCTCTCGACCAGGCGTATAACTCACAAGACTGAAGGCACTCGTACCAATTTGGGTCTTACCGTCGTAGCCCGCCTTGGCAATTGCGTATGTGTAGCCCGCTAAGACAGAAAGAAAGTCGACGTTTGGTGCTTTGAGATTAAATTCAACTGTCAAAGGATCAAGTTTTACTAGACCAGATGGGTCAAGAAATGTTCGCAGCGGCTTGCCGGTTGTCTTTTGCTTCGGGTCAAGTAGACGATTAAAAGTTGCGATTACATCATCTGCCGTCAACGGGGTGCCGTCGTGAAACTTCACACCCTTACGCAATTTAACAGTGACTCTCGTCGGGCTATTTTGCTTTGCCGACTCTGCCAAACCGTTGGCCGTCACTGGCTCAAATTTTTCGTTAAAAGTCATCAACGTTTCGAATGTCGACATCAAGCGAGCCTGGTCGGCTTTCGCCACGATGTAGTTGGCATCAAACAGGTCGTTCGTGCCACCAACGACACCAACTTTTAAGGTGCCGCCCTTCTTGCCAGGCGCCGAAGCTGCCCACGCATTCAGCGAACTCGAAGAAAATATTCCTGCAGCAAGTGCCGCCGAACTCACACCCTGAATAAAATGACGACGAGATAGCCCCGAAGTCTCGATCTCTTGCTGATCCATTTGTCCCCCTAGTTTGTAATTCCCACCATCAATGATTGACGACGATAGAACTGAAACTATCAGACAATTAGGAATTGTAAAAATGCAAGATTAATCGGTAAATCGCGCTTAAAATCGCGCCTTTAAATCACGGCGCACAAAAAAATAAGGGTGGTTGAGCCGAAGCCCAACCACCCTTTTAGTTTAAATTACTTAGTTTTTTAGAGCTTCGCTAGATCAACTGTTGGCGGCACAATTACGGCA
>CAMATY010000151.1 GCA_945861325.1 Ferrithrix thermotolerans DSM 19514 | reverse complement strand
CCAACACTTGCCCCGTGCGTCGTTGGTGTTGCTCTGCGACTTTGACTGCGCCGTCAACCGGCACGGTCGCTAACAATGGATAATGAACCCACTGAACGAACCAGATCACGCCAGTCATCACACATGTAGAAACAAGATTGAGTAACAGAACGATTTCAATCACAAATTAATGTCCAGTCAATCATCTGGACAGAATATCTTAAGAACCGATTGCAGTAACACTCGTGATTCCATCAAGAGTGCACAAGTGTGCAATCACATCTTGCGAGACAACAGAAGTAGTTGAAATACACATCAATGCACTGCCGACAATTTCGGTAGTACCAACGTCCATGTTTGCAATATTGATATTTGCATTGCCAAGCGCAGTCGCAACTCGACCAATTGCGCCAGGTTGATCATCATTTTTGACTATCAGCATGTGTTCGGCAGGTGGAATATCTGTGATATGGCCATCAATCATCACAATTCTTGCTTCACGCCGTCGACCAGTAAGCGTCGCTGACAAATTGTGAATTCCAGAACTCAACGTGATGAGGTTGACATAGTCATGATGTTGAGTTGTCGTCGAAGCTGTTTGATTAACTTGAATCTTTAACTGTCTGGCAATGACAGGAGCATTAACAAGACTTACTGCTTTGTTTGTCCATACAGAAAGTGCGCCTTTTAGTGCGCTAATCGAAATTAAACCTGGATCGTAGGCGCCAATTTCTCCAGTGATAGAAATTTCAAGAATCTCAGGTGGCGCATCAACAAGTGACGCAAAGACGCGACCCAGACGCTGTGCTAACGGAACGAAAGGCTTGAGGGTTTCATTTGCGTCACTCGCCTCAAGATTCACAGCAAACGGAACAAACTCGTTGTTCAACGCTAGGCAAACCATATCTGCAACTACTTCACCTGCTCGATCTTGAGCTTCACGCGTGCTTGCACCCAAGTGCGGAGTAACCACAACATTGTCAAGTTCAAATAGCGCCGAAGTCGTGGTTGGTTCAGTTGCAAATACATCGATTGCTGCACCAGCGATCGTGCCGTCACCTAAGGCTTTAGCCAGATCGGATTCATTGACGATTCCACCGCGAGCAACATTAATAATTCGCAATGATGGTTTAGCCAAAGAGAGCATTGCAGTATCAATTAGATTGACCGTCTGTTTATTTTTCGGCAGATGTATCGTCAAAATATCCGATTGTGCAATCACTCGCTCAATCGGCATCATTTCAACATTGAGTTCTCGTGCGCGCTCGGCTGATACGAACGGATCAAAGGCAACGAGTCGCATGTCGAAAGCCAGCGCGCGTTGAGCAACGAGTGCACCGATTCGCCCGAGACCCAATATGCCAAGTGTCTTTGACGCAAGTTCGATCCCCTCCCACTTACTGCGCTCCCATCGACCTTGTGTCAGCGCACGATGTGCCTGCGGAACATTTCGTGAAATAGCCAAAATTAAAGCCATGGTGTGTTCAGCCGCGGATAACACATTCGACTCTGGGGCGTTGACGACCATCACACCATGTTGGGTAGCAGCGGCAATATCAACATTGTCGAGACCAACACCGGCGCGGCCCACAACCACAAGTTCGTTGCCTGCAGATAAAAGTTGTTCGTCGACAGTTGTTGCTGAACGGATAATTAGTGCACTGGCACCAACAATGCAGTGACGCAAATCTTCAGGGCTTTTATCAAGTTGTAAATCAACTTCGAAACCTGCATTTCTCAATCGCTCTAAACCTGGCTCAGCGATTTCTTCGGCAATAACTACACGCAGGCGAGTCATGAGATCGCCCCAACGATGAAATCAATGCACGCGGTAAGTTTTTGAACATCAGTTGGCTCAACAGCGGGAAACATTGAGATCCGTAATTGATTTCGACCGAGTTTGCGATATGAGTCTGTATCAACAATTTTGTTGGCACGCAACACCGAATTGACATCGTTAGCGTCGATACCGACTAAATCAATCGTGCCGACAACTGGCGAACGAAACTGCCGTTCAGAGACAAATGGTGATGCAAATTTTCTTTGTTCTGCCCAATCATAAAGATATTTAGCCGAAGCAGTCGTTCGCTCGACACACCATTGCATGCCACCGTTATTAAGCATCCACTTCAACTGTTCATTGAGCAGTACAAATGTTGAGATTGAAGGCGTGTTATAGGTCTGATTGGCTTTTGAGTTCTCAAGGGCGATTGATAAGTCAAGCGAGGCCGGGCACCATCTTTTCGATTTCGCAATCGATTCAATTCGTTCGATTGCTCGTGGCGAACAGAGGGCGATAAATGTGCCGCCTTCTGATGCAAAACCCTTCTGTGGTGAAAAATAATAAACATCAACTTCATTTGGTGACCAAGCAATTGATCCGGCAGCAGAAGTCGCATCAACTACTACTAAAGCGTCTTCGGGTTGCGCTGGTCGCAGCAAATTCATCACGGCGCCAGTTGACGTTTCATTATGCGTTAAGCAATACGTATCAACTTGGGCGAATTTCATAGCCGGCACAGTGCCGGGTGGCGATTCGACTATTAATGGCTCACCAAGATGCGGTGCGAGACGAACTGCTTGGGCGAACTTAGACGAGAACTCACCAAATACATAGTGCTGACTGCGCTCGTTAATCAAACCAAAAGTTGCTGCGTCCCAAAACAAACTTGCGCCACCGTTGCCAATTAGAACTTGCCAATTATCGGGAAGACCGAAAAGTTCACGAAGTTGGTCACGCACTGAGCCAACTAAATTTTTGACTGGAGATTGACGATGTGATGTGCCAAGCAGATGAGTTGAAGCCGACACGAGTGCGTCAATTTGTTCGGTACGAATTTTTGATGGGCCACTGCCGAACCGACCATCACTCGGTAATAACTCAGCCGGTATTCGTAAATTTGCGAGAATAGTTGAGTTCACCCCTGAAGTTTCGCATTATCAATAGCAAAATAAAGCATGATTTACTAAAAGTAAAAAATTTCTTCATCTCGTTTCGCACGTAGCCTGATTGCAATGAACAATTCGCGCCATGAAAATCAAACAGTGTCTGAGAGCAATCTGGTGGACACTTTGAACGGCGTTAGTCTGCGAACTGTCACATGGGGCAAACCCGAGACACACACACGAACGCCAATCGTGCTTGTCCACGGACTGGCATCTAACGCAATGTTGTGGGAAGGCGCGGCACTCTCCTTGTGCGCACTCGGACATCTCGTAACTGCAGTTGATCTTCGTGGTCACGGCCTGAGCGAAAAACCGACATCTGGTTATGACATGCAGACAGTCACACAAGATTTGGCCGGACTGTTGCGCGAA
>CAMATY010000150.1 GCA_945861325.1 Ferrithrix thermotolerans DSM 19514 | reverse complement strand
GCCCCGATCATACGGTATTAGCAATTCGATCACAGTAGTAAGTGCGCGCATGCGATCACCGATTGCCAGCAACAAATCATTCAATCCGTCACCAGTAATTGCCGAAAACCCAACAGCGCCACGATGTTCATACACAAGTCGTTTTGCTTCGTCTGGATTAAGATCAGACTTATTAATTACCAATAGTTCGGGAACTCTATCTGCGCCGATTTCTTCGAGAACTTCACGCACGGCAATTATCTGTCCATTTGGATCAACTGCCGAAGCATCAACAACATGCACAAGCAAATCACTTGACACTGCAACTTCAAGAGTGCTCTTGAATGCTTCAATTAGGCCGTGCGGCAATCGGCGCACGAAACCTACTGTGTCTGAAAGTAAGACCGGTTCGCCACCAGGTAGCGCGAGCCTGCGGGTTGTCGGATCAAGAGTTGCGAATAATCGGTTTTCAACAAGCACACCGGCGCTCGTCAAACGATTGAGGATTGCCGACTTACCAGCATTTGTGTAGCCGACAATTGCGACAGCGCCAAGACCACTGCGTTCACGACCCTTGCGTTGTTCTTGCCGAGTCTTTTGAAGATTGTCGAGTTCACGATCAAGCCGACTAATTCTTTCACTAATACGACGACGATCAACTTCAAGTTTTGTTTCACCAGGTCCCCGAGATCCGATACCGCCAGCTTGTTGTGACAAGCCCGCTTTTGCACCGCGCCGAATTCTCGGTAAGCGGTAGCGCAAAAGTGCCAGTTCGACCTGTGCTTTACCTTCGAGTGTGTGCGCATTCTGCGCAAAAATATCAAGAATTACCGCAGTGCGATCGAGTGCAGTTCGACCCAAAAGTTTTTCTAAATTAAATTGCTGACCTGGTGAGAGTTCGTTGTCAAAAACAACTGTGTCTGAGTCGAGTGCAAGACAAAGTTCTTTTAGTTCTTCGGCTTTGCCCTTACCGATATAAAAGGCGCTGTCGGGTGCATCGCGACGCTGAGTAATTCGTGCAACCTCTTGAGCGCCTGCGGTATCAATCAGTTGCGCAAGTTCATCCAACGATTCTTGAGTTTCATCGTCTGTCCGATCAGACATCGTGACTGCAACCAAAATAATTCGCTCGCGAATGCCTCGCGAAATGAGTGTTGAGCCGAGCGCCTCCTGATATGGGGTGTTCACACAACCAACTCAAGATTGTGGCGCGAAGAAAAATTTGCAGGGCCGATCAGTGTGACATGACCCCTCTGTGGATGGTTCAACCGCACGCTGGCATCGCCACCTGGCTGATGCACGAGAACTTCACGTACTGATGCAGGTACAAGTCCCCACTTGCTCGCTGCCCATGCGCTGGCGCAAGCACCAGTGCCACACGCTTGTGTGATGCCTGCACCCCGTTCGTGCACGCGCATCGTAATTGCATCGCTCTCTGGACCTGGCTCGACGATCTCAAGGTTGACTTGCGAAATCTTTCGACCAATTTCTAATAAGTTGACAACAGCGACATCTTCAACTCCGACAACCGAGTGCGGGTTGCCAACCGATAAGTGCATTACTGGTCGATTTGGATCACTACCAATTGTTGACCAGTTTTCTGGTTCAGAAATAGTTTCAATTTTCCCCATGTCGACACTTGCCCTTACCTCATCTTGCGACACGGGTTCAACGTCGACAACCCGAATACCAGCATCAGTTGCAACCGTGTATGACACTGACTCGCTGTATCCATCTGCATCAAAAGCTGCCTGAGCCAAACAACGAATACCGTTGCCGCTCATTTCGGCACGCGATCCATCTTGATTAAAAAGTTGCATCTCAAGTTTAAATTCTTCGTGGCGAGTCAATAACAGTAATCCGTCAGCACCAACACCATCTTGCCGATCGCACCACTGCTGGGCCGTGTTGGACCAATCAATTTTTGTCGCATCTAAATTTGGTTCGGCAGCTAGTTGCGCAACATCAAGTACCAAAAATTCATTTCCGAGACCGTGGTGCTTAGTAACGACAACTTGCATGATGTGTGATGTCTAGCGTAAATGCTTAGCGATTATCGGGACAATTTCTGCAACTGGGTCTGAACTGATAGAAATCCACTTAATTCGCGGGTCGCGCCTAAACCAGCGCTCTTGGCGCACAGCGAATTGGCGCGTGTGAATGATCGTCTCATCAACTGCTTGATCAAGGCTCATTTTGCCGTCTAGATGAACAAGCAACTCTTTATAACCCAGAGCCTGGGCAGCCGTTCGCGACAACCCGTTTTTCGAGTTACGAAGTGCAGTTACTTCGGCAAGTAAACCTTCTTCCATCAATGCGTAGACACGATCAGCAACTCGTTGGGCAAGCCGATCACGACTCCAGCGCAGGCCGATCTGAATCACGCCGTTCTCGGGGTATGCACTTGTGCCCGGCCCAAAACTGCTGAATGGTTTTCCACTGCCAATACAAACTTCAAGTGCGCGAATGATTCGACGACGGTTTGAGCGCTCAACTTTTTGTGCCGCATCTGGATCTAATTCTGTTAGTTGAGTAAAGAGCGCTTCAGTATTGGTTTGTTGCTCAAGTGTTGCACGCGTCTCTGGAAACTCTCCAGGCAGAACCAAATCATCAATCACTGCAGTCAAATACAAACCGGTGCCAGCAACAAGTAGTGCTCGACCATTGACTTTTGCGATTTCGCTTAGTGCGCCGACAGCACTTTTTTTAAACTCAGCCACGGTGAAGCGCTCATGACTATCAACTAAATCAATGCAATGATGCGGAACCTCCGATTGATCTTTAGTCGTTGGCTTGGCGGTGCCGATATTCATGTCGCGATAAACCTGCATCGCGTCTACAGCAACGATGTGAACCGGGCTTTGTTCAGTTGTTTCGCTTTGCGCAACTGCCATTGCCACAGAAGACTTGCCGCTTGCAGTCGGGCCAACAATGACAATCGGTTTTCGCAAAGAATCAGTCATCGTCAAATCTCGGTATCTATTTTGAAATTAGTTTGAGCTCGACACGGCGAGACGCAATTTGTGTTTTGGTGCTTCGCCGACTTCAACTAACTGACCAGACAGATGAAATCGAGCTGCATCTGTAACTTCAACTTTGGCATATGTGCCGACGCGCAAACTCTCTGGCGAACTGAAATGCAAAATCTTATTTTGACGAGTTCGACCAGTTGTTAAGTGCGGATTCTTTTTACTCATTCCTTCGACTACGACTTCTTCAATTCGCCCGATGCGTTCACGATGCTTGATTACTGCCGAGTGATCAAGCACAATTTTAAGTCGCTCATATCGCTCGACAGCCAACTGCGGATCAATGAACTGATCAACCATCTGTGCTGCTTGAGTGCC
>CAMATY010000149.1 GCA_945861325.1 Ferrithrix thermotolerans DSM 19514 | reverse complement strand
TTGGGGCTGTAGCTCAGTTGGTAGAGCGCTTCCATGGCATGGAAGAGGCCAGGGGTTCGATTCCCCTCAGCTCCACAAATGTTGTGCGAAACTTAAGTGATATGAATAAAAGTCAATTGTTTAAAGCAAAACTTGACTTTGAATTTGTAAAAATATTTCTAGCGGTGCTTCTATTGATAATTGTCTGGAGCACAATGCTCCCGTTATTTGCAGGGCCGGATGAACACTCAAATTTCATAAAATCCGCCGCTGTTATTCGGGGTGAACTAGTTGGGAAAAATGTTCCCGCATCGCCAGAGATGTTCTATTGGACAACTTCAGTGGATATTGACCCACGGTTCAGCACAGCACTTGCTGGGCCGGCATGTTTTATTTTTGTGAGCGAAAAGCCTGCATGTGATGTGCCTGTTGGGTCGATTGCGATTGTTAGCGACCCACCATGGACGCAGATGGGTCGATATCCGCCAATCGTTTTTTTGGTTTCGGGAGTCGGCACCTTGTTTGGCCCGAGAGACTTGTCTGCATTCGCTTCGCGCTATGTCGTCGGCTTGCTTTGCGCGCTGTTTGTTGCAGTATCAATACACGGCTTGCGCAGACGAGCTAGGACAGTAGTTGGTGTTCTAATAGCAATCACCCCTGGCGTCATTTTTGTCTCAGCCGTAAATAACACGAGCGGCGCAGAAATCTGCTCGGCTGTGCTGTTGTGGACACTCTTGCCCGATCTTTTGGCTGGAGAAAAAATGTCTCGCCTTGAACAAATCGTAATCGGAACAGCCGGCGTATTTTTGATTGGCGCAAGGCCACTTGGCTTTGTCTCGTACTTGTTAGTTCTGACATTGATTGTCTGTGCATCGTGGACTCAAAAAATTAATGTGCGATCGCTGCTCGAGCGTAGATGGCTGATATCTACACAGCTAGTTGCGATGGTTTTTTCGATTTGGTGGTTTGTCAGGATCTATAGTTTTCAGACTTCGCCCAGTTATGTCGGAGACATTCCTGGGATGCCGCGTGGTGAATTACTTATAGAGATCTTGAGTCATCTGCCAGATGTAATTAAACAGTCGTATGGCAACTTTGGTTGGCTTGACACACCGACGCCAACGCCAGCGTTGTATTTGGTGGCCGCAATGGCGGTGACCGTGTTTGTCTTGCAGTGGAGGAAAGTTTCGCAAGGCACACGATTCATAGCATTATTGATTATTGCGTCAGCTATCGCGTTCGGAATTTTGGTGGACATACAGATGTATTCGTTTTGGCGTGGTTTTGGTTTGCAGGGACGACACATCGTGCCGCTTTTAGTTGGTGTGCCGATCGTTTTATTTGCTCGTGTCGACTGGCGCACTAAACGTGAATATTGGGTTGCCTCGGTATGGACAATTCTTATGATTTGGTGCGGAGCGGCAGCTTTAAGAAGATATTCCGTGGGTATTAAGCCAGGAAACCATTTTGAGTTGCTTACTAATCCAGTATGGACACCAAAGATTGGCATTCTGCCCTCGTTAGTGATGCTTGCAGTTGCGGCCTCGGCAGTGGCCTTGGTTTGTGTGCAGCGCAGACAAAAAACATAATTTCAAATACTCGTTACTTTAAATATGACAATTATCTGAGTTGGTTTTTTTTGGCTAAGCAGTGGGCGCCGAATTCAGTTGAATCGGCAAGGGGATGTTGTCGGTTGGGGTGTTTGCTCTAGGGTTTAAGGGTGCGGATAGTAAAAGTTTCAATTTTTCTGATCCCAATTTTTCTGATTTTTGGCTATTGGGCATCCAATGCGCCAGTGTTGGTCACTCGCATAAATGGCTATGAGATTAAGCCATCGGCTTTTCTGCCAAAGGCAAATCTTGTAGGGGTTATTTTAAAAAGCGTCGACCTTAATGGTGCGGTGCTGAGCTGAGCGAAGCAAGTCTTAAAAGTTCGATGTTGGCAGACTCGAATCTGTCCGGGCCAACTTGACTGGCGCTGACCTTTCTGGTGCTGATTTATCGGGTGCTGATCTCTCGGACGCAGATCTTTTTACTGCCAATCTTGAAAATGCAAATCTAAAAGGTGCGAACTTGCGAGGCGCAAACTTAAGGGGTGTTAACTTGCGCGGAGCACTGATGTCTGGCAGCGACATGACAAGTGCAAATCTGACTGGTGCTGATTTGTATGGCGCATTCTTGACTAATGCAATAATGCCTGACGGAAAAATTCACCGCTAGCGAGACCGGGACCAAGTTCTAGTCCAAGTTCTGACCCCAGTTCTAGCAGAAATTCTTGGCAACTATGTTTCAACATTTGTTCATTTAGTCGTCACTAGTTGTTTGCCAGTCTTTTTCTCTGAGTTAAAGCACGTTATGTATCTTCACGTTGTAGAAATTAAACCAAATCAACGAGGAGCAAACTGAGTAACGAAATGCACGAAGAAGTAAGCAATAAGTCGAATAATCGCGAATTCGAAGATGTTTTAAATACTTACATGTCGAGGCGCTCACTTTTGGTTGGCTCGCTTGCTGGTGCTGCACTCACATTTGTTGGCGCCCGTGCAGCGTCGGCGTCTGCATCAAATGTTTCGAGCGCTAAGTCTGCGTCTCAAATGATTGCGGCAAAGTCACCAAAAATTGGTTTCACATCAATCCCATTGCAGGGCAGTCCGATGCCGACAATTGCGCCTGAATACTTATACAGCGTGTTGACCCCATGGCGAGAAAAACTTGACGGAAGCGGCACATCATTTGACTATGCAGGTTTCACCGCCGCTCAGCAAGAGCAGAGCATCGGCATTGGTCACGACGGTATGTGGTATTTCGGTGACAACAAAAAAGGTTTGATGTGCATAAACCACGAATATGGCACGACAAAGCACGTGATGGGCAAGAATGTGCCAACAAGTGCTGCAGATGTCGCACTGTCTCAAACAGCTCACGGCATCTCTGTTGTAGCGATCGAAAACGTCGGTGGTAAATGGAAGGTAGTCAAAAGTAAAAAGAACCGTCGAGTGCATGTGAATACGCTTGCGACAATAAGTGGGCCGGTTGGTAAGAGTGCATTGATTCAAAATGCAGCAGGTAATCCAATTCAAGGAACAATGAATAACTGTGCAAATGGCAAGACGCCTTGGGGTACATATCTAACATGTGAAGAAAACTTCAATGGATACTTCGGTGCAAAATCTTCAACATGGAAGCCGAATACTGAGCAAGCGCGTTACGGAATTGCAGCCGCAGGGTTCGGTTATGATTGGCATAAGTTTGATGCACGGTTTGATTTGTCTGATGCCAATTATGCAAACGAAGCAAATCGTTTCGGCTACGTAGTCGAGATTGATCCAAACAAGCCAGGATCGCAACCAATCAAGCGCTCTGCGCTCGGTCGACTTAAGCACGAAGGTGCTGAAGTCGTCGAAGGCAAAGATGGTCGCATTGTTGTTTATATGGGTGATGACGAGCGATTTGATTA
>CAMATY010000148.1 GCA_945861325.1 Ferrithrix thermotolerans DSM 19514 | reverse complement strand
CGTTCTTTTTTGGAAATAATTTTTATCCAACGCGCGAAGAATACGTTTTTGCAATTGCAGACGCAATGAGTTTTGAGTACGAAACAATTGCTGCTGCTGGCGCAACGGTTCAAATTGATTGCCCAGACCTTGCAATGGGGCGTCACTCGGCATATTCAAAACTTGATCGCGACGAGTTTCGAGTGGCGATTAGAACGAACATTGAGGCGTTAAACCACGCAGTTCGAAATATCCCTGCGGAGCAACTACGAATGCATTTGTGTTGGGGAAACTACCCTGGCCCCCATCATCACGACATTTCTATCGCAGACATAATCGACATTGTTTGGACTGCCAAGCCTCAGACAGTTCTTTTTGAAGGCGCGAATCCACGCCATACTCACGAATGGCGGGTACTCAAGGAACTCGGCGTCCCTAAAGACAAATTTATTTGCCCAGGCGTTATTGAACCTCAGTCAAATTATATTGAGCACCCAGAAGTTGTCGCTGACCGACTTGAGCGATGGGGCGAAGTAGTTGAGCCAGATCGATTATTGGCCGGCGTCGACTGTGGCTTCTCTATTCACGTTGGAAGTACGACTATCGATCCAGACGTAGTTTTTGCGAAGTTGAAGTCCCTCGCACAAGGCGCAGAGTTGGCGGCAAAACGTCTTTTCAAATAGACGTAGCGAGCACTTTCAAAATCATCGACTTTGCTTGTGCAATTTCTGCGTTTGAAATTTCGTGGAGTCGACCGATAAAGAATTCGGATTTGACATCGGCGCCAGCTGATTCAAATACCGCGGCTGTTTCTTTAACTCGAAACTCAGGAACATGCGGGTCGACATCACTCGTACAGAAATACGCCGGCATGCCTGCAAAGTCTCCGTCTATGAGCCACTTTGTTCCTGGTGGACCAATTAAGCCTCCTGTTAAAGCGATTAGTGCTCCCCATCGGCGAGGCTTAGACGCCATAAATTGGCAAAGCGCACTTGCACCTTGAGAGAATCCGCACCAAATAATTTTTTTTGGCGAAATGCCTCTTTCCAATAGCTCATTGCCAATGGTTTCAAGGCGCTGCAAAGTGAAATCTATTCCAATTTGATTTTCGGCAAGTGGCTCTAAGAAACTTTTAGGAAACCAAGTGTTGCCTTGAGCCGCGGGAGCAACAAAAGCAGTCTTTTCAATTTCTAAACGCTTTACAACAAAATCGTTCATGTACTCGGGCGTAATCGTGCGCCCGTGTACTAGTACGACTACAACTTGAGCGTCGCCAATTGGCACTCCATAATGTTCGACTCGCTGTTGAAGGTGATAATTAGAAGGTGTCACCTAGTAATTGAGTGGCTCTAGGAATTCTTTGATCCACTGTGCCTGGTCGGCAAAAACAGGTGGAATTTGAAATGAAGTCCCCATGTTCTCATACGTCTCGTCAATCAGAAAACCTTCAGGCTTGCTGACTGTCGCTTCAAATAGCGCTCCGCCTGGTGTACGCACATAAACCGATTCAAAATATCCGCGATCTTTACGATCGGAAACATCAGTGAAACCGAGTCCTTCAATATGTGCTTTGACGTCAGTTTGAACGTCAAGGCTTTCGACCTGAAATGCACAATGGTGAACTGTTCCTTCACCAAATGTCCAAGTACCTTGACCCAGGCTCGGGTCGCGATGAAAATCAACAAGAGTTCCGGTTCCGCCACTTCCAACTTCAAATCGAACCGAGTTTCCGTCTTTTGCAGTTTGTTTGCCGTTCCATGCAAGTTCCATAAATTCAAGTGAAGTTTCGAAACTTGCTACCGAAACTGTGATGCCATGTGTTCCACGAATCCCGTACTCGCTCGGCACACCACCACCCGTGTAGGGCTTGCGGACATCATCAGCGATACCGACAAGTTCGTAGTCAATACCACCTGGATTTTGAAATTTAACCATCTTCTCACCAAAGCGTTGATCTTCTTTATTTGTTACACCGTGATCAGTTAAGCGCTTGCTCCAAAATCCGAGACTTGACTGTGGCACAGAAAGACTGATTGCGCTTATTTGACCAGTGCCTTTTCGTCCGACTCGTCCTGACTGACGCATCGGGAAGCACGTGATCAGTGTGCTTTCTTCACCAAGATCATTGCCGTAATACAAATGGTAAATCGGAACAACGCCGTCGTAAAGAGCAGTCTTCTTGACGCTCTTAAGACCCAAAATTTTTGTGTGAAAGTCATAATCTTCTTGCGCGGTACCGGTGCATAAAGTTAAGTGGTGGTGACGTTGAATCGCAGTTGCTGGTGACATTCTCTCTCCATTCAAGTTGGTTGATGCTGTCTTTGCCTAGCTGTTGTTAACGGACAACTTACCACAATGCGTACAAAAGGCGAAAAGGTCAAACCCCCTTGTAGATTTGAGTTCGTGCAGGCTAAGTCAAAACGAAAAAAGTTGACTCAAAGCACTGATTTTGTTGAATCGCTCGCCAGGGGCATTGATGTCATCAAAGCCTTCACTCCCGCAAAAATGGAGCTCACGGTTAGCGATGTTGCCGCAATCACATCACTCGCACGACCAACTGCCCGGCGGCTGCTCTTAACACTCGAAAAATTAGGTTACGTGAGGCTTATTGGCAGTCATTACATGCTTACACCAAAAACTCTTGAACTCGGCACTTCTTATGTCTCTTCGCAAGGGATGTGGGATGTTGTTCAACCTCATCTAGTTGCACTCGTAGAAAAAACCGGAGAATCGAGCTCGATGTCAGAGTTAGATGGACGCGACATCGTATATACGGCTCGAGTTCCGGTTGCAAAAATTATTGGTTTATCAGTTCATATCGGAACCAGGTTTCCGGCGATTTCAACATCAATGGGTATGGTCATGCTCGCTGATTTGGATTCAGCGACATTAGAACGAGTATTGAAATTGCCATCCAACTCTGGCGTGATCCCGCGCATAACACCAAGTCGCAAACAAATTGATTTGAATTTAGCAAAAATCAGAAAACAAAAGTGGGCATTATCTGATGAGCAACTTTCATACGGCATTCGGTCGGTCGCCGCGCCTGTTCATAACATGCACGGCAAAACAATTGCTGCAATAAATGTGACAGTCAACGCCGCCGAGACAACACTTAATGTGCTCACAGAAAAATATCTTCCTTTATTGATTAGGACAGCATCAGACATTACTAATGATTTTGTTACTTTCGGTTTACTTCCGACTACTGAACCATTAACTAAGTAAACTGCTTAGCCATGGATACAAATGCAGATGTGTTGTTTCAGGCTGCACGCCGACGCACTTTTGCGATTATTTCTCACCCAGACGCAGGCAAGACGACCCTAACCGAGAAGTTTTTGCTCTACGCCGGTGCGGTGCAAGAAGCGGGAGCAGTAAAGGCTCGCGCTGGTGGTCGAGCATCAACTTCTGACTGGATGGCCCTTGAACGCGAACGCGGCATTTCGATTTCGTC
>CAMATY010000147.1 GCA_945861325.1 Ferrithrix thermotolerans DSM 19514 | reverse complement strand
GGGGTCGCTGGGCTTCCAAAGTTTTCAACTTCTCGAATATTCCAACTGGTTCTCAACACGAATTCTAGAAATCGTTGCAGCGTAGACATTGATGGTCCGACCGGATTAAGCAAACTCAGTTTTAGCATTTATTTAGGCAAGAAGTCTGGTAAACCTATTTTCAGTCGTGTGCTCAATGAATTCGGAGATACATCATTTGAGTTAGCGACTACTTGCAACTCGGTGCGAAATCAAGGAGTCTTTGTTGCCGCCGAACAAAGCAAGGTCAGAATAAGAGTCATAGAATAATTTCAGCAAGTCAGTCAAAGGAAACATGCACATCAAAAAAGTTGCAAAGTTAGCGTCGTCGCTTATCTTGGTTGTTGCTTTCATGAACCCAAGTCAGGCCAGTGCTGGTCAAACCTGGAATGCCTGTTCAGGATACGACACATCAGATTCAACTACTTCATCGCTTTACAATATTAATTATATTTGTGCATCACAATTCAGCGAAGACCCAGACGAAATTAGCTTCTTTCTATATTTCAACTCATATATTTCTGCGACCCAATTCAATACTTCATATGGATCTATGGCAGGTATCACCATTGATACAAATTACGACGGAGACTTTGAGATTTTAATTCAGACATACAACAAGACTCTCCCATATGACAGAACTCCAGTTGCTGGAAGAGTAATTAAAAACAATCAGGTTCTCGGATGTGCTGTTGATGTTTGGTCAGATATAAATAGCAGTGCTAAGTGGCTTGGGTTTTCGATAAACAAGACTTGTGCTGGCCTTAGTGGGTCAGGTTTCAACATTATGGGCTACGCCGATAGTAAATTCTCCACCAGTTACGGATTTGACTTCGCGCCAACATCAGCATTTTATATTGGGCCACCAAACAATTCACCAGTTGCCGTGACAACAACAACGACGGTTACGCCTGTAACAACGACAACCACAACACTGCCCAAAATTTTGATACCAAACTCACCATCATCAATTTCGATCTCAAAATTGTCAGATACTGCCCTTCGTTTGACATGGCTCGACAACTCAACCAATGAAGATGGATTTTTAATCCAACGAAATGACTTGCCAGTACCTGCAGGTACGAGCGTCGCAGCCTGGCCATATCGCACTTCACTAAACACCCCGACGATTGACTTCGGCAACCTAGTCGCCAATCGGTCCTATTGTTTTGCGATCAGTTCATTTAACTCTGCGGGCTCATCAGCGTTCACCGATTCGGCGTGTTTTAACTTGACGAGCGCAGTTGGCGTCTCTCAATCAACAGTCGTTGCAAATTCTCTGTCATGTGACGGCACGAGAGTCAGTTTAAATAATCAATCTGTGCAAGTCGTAATTGAAGTCGGAGTTGCCAATGCTGGAAAAATGCTTAAATTTGAAGTCTTCAAAAGTGGGAACTGGATAAATCTTGGCTCTGCTCGAGTAACTAAATCTGGCGCAACTGCGTTGATATCCAAAACTAGCATCGTTGGTAAAAAAGGGAAACTTCCAATTCGAGCGACACAAGGCTCTCGTTTTGTATGTGAAGGAAACTTAACCTAACTATCTCAATAGGTACTTTTGTAGTTGTTGCTATAGGGCGAGGGCGAGGGCGATTGGCAGTTGACGTTTAACTAGAGTGAAAACATGGTTGAGGCGACGAAAGTTTTTGTGCATGGAAATCCGGAAACTTCGGCGATTTGGTCGCTACTTGTTAACGAGTTACACAAAAACGGCGTGAACAAAATCAATTTGTTAACGCCGCCGGGTTTTGGTGCACCAACCCCAAGGGGCTGGCGTGCAACCGTGGCCGAATATCGCGATTGGCTACTCGACGAACTCGACAAGATCGACACGCCGATCGATTTAGTTGGTCACGACTGGGGCGCAGGACATGTGTTTGGCGCATTAGCGGCGCGACCGAACTTTGTGCGGTCATGGGCGACTGATTGCGGCGGCCTCATACATCCTGATTATCAATGGCATCCAGCGGCACAAGGTTGGCAGACTCCCGACATCGGCGAAAAAATGGTTGCAGGTATGGTCGCAATGACAGAACAGCAATGGGTGGATTATTTTTCGTCGCTCGGCATGACCCGAGAAATCGCTGCGCAAGTCAAAAAAGATGTCAACGACGAATTCGCCCGATGCATTCTCGGCCTTTATCGCGATGCGGCACAACCAGCGATGATCAAACTAGGACAACTTTTTGCCGCCGCGAATCCACCAAATGGACTTGTAATTATCGCCGCCAAAGACAACTACGCCGGAAGTGCCGAGCAAGTGCATCAAGTTGCAGCGGGCGTCAAAGCGAAGGTTGCAAATATCCCCGATGCTGGGCATTGGTGGATGATTGAACGCCCCGAACTCGCCGCTTCGATATTGATTGATCATTGGAAATCGTTCAACAACTAGCGATTAGACGAAAAGTGCGCTACTAACACGCAAACTGATAAAACTTTATTGTGACATTTATATTGGCGATTGACCAAGGTACTTCATCCACGAAGGCAGTCGTCGTTGATGGCGAGGGAAAAATCCACGGATTGGTCGAAATTGCTGTTCAAGTGATGGCAGATACAAATGGTGGAGTCGAAGCTAACCCTCAAGAATTATTACAAAGCGTAATCACTGCTGGTCAACAAGCGCTTGCTAAATGTGGCAATCCAAAACTCAGCGCGGTCGGACTAGCAAACCAAGGCGAAACAATTGTCGCGTGGTCGCGCAGCACGGGAGTTGCGCAACATAACGCAATCGTGTGGCAGGATCGTCGGTCGGTTGAAATTTGCCGCAGTCTTAATGATCGCACCGCACAAGTCGAGCAAATTACCGGAATGCAAGTCGATCCTTATTTTGTCGCTCCAAAGATTGCTTGGCTTGCCCCACGCCTCGAAAATGCAGCGACCGATACTGTGATTACGACTTCAGATGTGTGGCTATTGCACCAACTTTGTGGTTCGTATTCAACTGATGTCAGCACGGCATCTCGCACATTGCTCACCGATTTAAACACACTCAGGTGGAGTGACGAGTGTGCAGAAATCTTTGGCATTGACGCAACGAATCTTCCCGCGATTCATGACAACGATGCAGTGCTCGGTAGTACAACGCAATTTGGTGGCGAAATCCCAGTTGTGGGTACATGCGTAGATCAGCAAGCAGCACTGTTTGCCGAAGGTTGCCACAGTATTGGAGAGATGAAATGTACTTATGGAACTGGTGCATTTTTGTTGGCGAATTCTGGCAAATATCCGCATCGCAGTAATTCTGGTCTCACTCCATGTGCAGCGTGGAGACTCAACAACGAAACTTCTTGGTGTCTAGATGGCCAGGTGTACACAGCAGGAAGTGCAATCTCGTGGTTGATTGAAATTGGTGTGATCAACTCCCCCGAAGAAATAGATTCACTTTGTGCAACTGTCACCGACACCAACTCGGTGACTTTTGTGCCAGC
>CAMATY010000146.1 GCA_945861325.1 Ferrithrix thermotolerans DSM 19514 | reverse complement strand
CAAAAAAGACACCCGATAGAGAACAAAAGGCGTGGGCCTAAACCCACGCCTTCGGTTCAATGAACTTTTAGGTCGCCTTAAGTATAGGGGCGCGGAACTAAAGTTTAAGACGGCGCTAATTCACGCGCCGCCAAGTGAGGGCTCGTGATTTTGCGGATGTCAACAATGTTTTTAAGGACATTACGCGATGACCCAGTTGACGCCGAGGTGCCAAGTCATCGCCTCTTGGTTCGAGCAGGGTATATTCGTCGCGCTTCACCTGGCGGATATACCTGGTTGCCGCTTGGACTACGAACATTGAATCGAGTCGAAACCATCGTCCGCGAAGAAATGGATGCGATCGGCGCCCAAGAAGTGCATTTTCCTGCGATGTTGCCTCGCGAACCTTACGAAATAACCGGTCGGTGGACAGACTATGGCCCGAATTTATTTCGCTTACAAGACCGACGCGGTGTCGATTATCTACTTGGTCCAACTCACGAAGAAATGTTCACACTTTTAGTCAAAGATTTGTACAGCAGTTACAAAGATTTACCGCTATGGCTGTACCAAATTCAAACTAAGTTTCGTGATGAGGCTCGCCCACGGGCGGGTCTTTTGCGTGGTCGCGAATTCTTGATGAAAGATTCATACAGTTTCGATCTGGACGACGAAGGTTTGCAGCGCAGTTACGACGCACATCGGGCCGCATATTTACGCACCTTCGATCGACTGGGCTTGCCATATGCGGTTGTCTCAGCGATGTCTGGAGCAATGGGTGGATCGGCTTCTGAAGAATTCTTGTTTCCGTGTGATTCGGGTGAAGACACATTCGTCAGTTGTACAAAGTGCGACTACTCGGCCAACACCGAAGCAGTTCGAGTCGGCGAACCAGCCAAGATTGATTACTCGAATCTTGGCGCGGCTGTTGTGCACGACACGCCAGCAACACCGACGATCGCAACTTTGGTTGATTTATTTAATACGCGATCAGATTTAAAGCGTGACGACCGCCAGTGGATGGCGGCCGACACTCTAAAAAATGTCGTCGTCAATTTGCGATATCCAGATGGTCGCCTTGAACCTCTCGCAGTTGGTGTACCCGGAGATCGCGAAGTTGACACAAAGCGCCTTGAAGCACAAGTCTCGCCTGCAGAAATTGTTGAATTTACTGAAACAGATTTCGCTGCGAACACGAATCTCGTCAAGGGCTACATCGGGCCGCAGTCGCTGGGTTTAAAAAATGCCAGTGGTATCAAATATTTACTTGATCGCAGCATTGCAATTGGTAGCGCGTGGATAACTGGTGCCAATGCACCAGGTCGACATGTTGCCGGTCTAGTTTACGGTCGTGATTTCACAAACGACGGCGTAATCGATGCCGCTGATGTTCGTGACGGCGACGCATGTCCAAAATGCAACGCAAAGTTAGGAACTCGCCGCGGCATTGAGATCGGTCATGTGTTTCAATTGGGTCGCAAATATGCCGAAGCACTCGGGCTCACAGTGCTCGACCAAAACGGAAAATCACAAGTCGTGACGATGGGTTCTTACGGCATCGGAGTCTCGCGCGCAGTTGCAGCAATCGCCGAAGCGAACCACGATGAGATTGGTTTGAAGTGGCCGTCTGCTGTTTCGCCTACTGATGTGCACATTGTTGTTGCAGGTAAACCCGGTGATGAAACCTCAACTGTTGGCGAAGCACTCGCAACTGCTCTGCACGATCAAAACATGACTGTGTTACTTGATGATCGCAAAGGTGTTTCGCCAGGTGTGAAATTTAAAGATGCTGAACTTATCGGCACCCCGCGAATAGTGATCGCTGGTCGTGGTGTGGCGGCGGGAGTTGTTGAAGTTCGCAATCGCCGTGCCGGAACTTCGGGCGATGTCGCAATAGTTGATGCCGCGAATCGCATTGTTGCAATGCCGATAATTTAACGAAGCGTGTAACGAAAATGACTGCAATTCTTAACCCTGCAATAAAACACTACGAATGGGGCGACATCGCTGCGTTGCCAGATTTGCTCGGATTGCCGCGCGACAATAAACCCTGGGCTGAACTTTGGTTCGGCACACATCCAGATGGGCCGTCAACTTTAGAAACTGGCAACGGCATCGCACCATTAAAAAATGTCACTGGCGATCTTTCGTTCTTATTGAAACTAATTGCAGTCGCAAAACCACTGTCGTTACAAACTCATCCGAATACTGTTCAGGCACTCGCTGGTTTTAATCGTGAGAACAGTCTTGGCATCAGTCGCACCGCAACAAATCGCATCTATAAAGATGAGGCTGCCAAGCCAGAGTTGCTCTGCGCAATTTCCAATTTTCAAATGCTGTGCGGTTTTGCGCCCATAGGTGAATCGCTTGCACGCGCCGAGCAAAACGGCTGGCACGAACTAGCCGAACAATTGCAATCAAACGGATTAGAAGCAACCGTGCGACGGGCGCTCAATGAAACATCGAAGCCGAAATTTCAGAATCTTCCACAACATCTTCAAACGCTCGCATCTTTGTATCCAAATAGTGGTGGCGTGATAATTGCATTATTGATGAATCATGTTGTCTTGAAACCTGGTGACGCTATTTATCTTGAGCCTGGCAATGTGCATTCATACTTAGATGGCATGGCTGTCGAAGTAATGACGAGTAGCGACAATGTGATGCGTGCTGCGTTTACGACAAAGCACATTGACATTGAAGAATTTTTTGCAACGGCGAACTTCAATCCTCAAGCACCAAGATCTGTTACACCCCCAACAAGCTCGAACCCTGTTTCAAGATTTCAGATTCCGAGTGCACCGTTCAGCGTCGAGCGTAGGCATGTAACAAGTGGCATATCTATTACCGCCGAGCACGAGTTAGAGATATACCTATGTGTTCAAGGGCAATCTGGAGATTTGCGACAAGGTCAAGCCTGCGTTTTGCGTCGCGGTGAAAATTTGAATCTCGCCGGGCCATCACTCGTGTTTCGAGTCTGGGGAGATCCGACTAACTAATGTTTCGAATTAGTAACAAAAGACGGTTAGCTCATCGACTTATTTTAATTTCAGTTGCTTTTGCTATCACTCTTGGCGCTGGCAGTAGCACGCCATTTACTGTTGGTACGAGCCCGTCACTTTTAATTCTCGGAGACAGCATCACTTGGGGCACTGACTATTTTGCCAAGGCCCAAAAACTCGTTGCAGGTGATGGACAGTGGGCAAATGTAGTTTTAGACGGACAATATTCGCGTCGAGTTGCATTCCCGACGTCAAACACTTCTATTCGAATGTCAGGAGTCAAGAGTTATTTAAAACTCAAAGCGGCAGGGTTGAACCCGGATGCGGTAATTGTTGCACTCGGCAGCAACGATGTCGCGCTCGAGACAAAAGTCGAAGTTTACGATAAAATTATTCGCGATTTAATGAACACGATCGGCAATGTTCCTGTCACCTGGCTGACTGTTAATCGGAGAGATACCAAGGCAATCTT
>CAMATY010000145.1 GCA_945861325.1 Ferrithrix thermotolerans DSM 19514 | reverse complement strand
ATTCCGTATGGCCAAACTATTTCATACGCACAGCAAGCAAGACTTGTGCGCAAGCCAAAAGCATTTCGTGCAGTCGGCTCGGCAAACGGCAAAAATCCAGTGGCGATTGTTTTGCCGTGCCACCGAGTAATTGCATCAGACGGCACACTTGGTGGCTATGGCGGCGGGCTAGCGATCAAGCGAAAGTTGCTCGCACTCGAGTCGCAATAATTAATCGCAATAATTAATCGCAGTAATTAACTAGTGCGGTTGGGTAAAGCCGAAACACTCGCGTAAATATTCGTCGCGCAATGCGACATCTGGCGGCCCAATAGAAACAACTCGTTGGGCTAGAAGCATCACGACAGCGGCATCTTGGGCGTCTGATAAGTCATGTGTTGCCATCACAACGGTCACACCGCGAGCACGCTCGTTTGCGATTATCTCTGCGACAAGTTTTCTTCCGTTGATGTCAAGACCGGCTGTGGGCTCGTCAAGCAATAAAATTTCTGCCTGTCGTGTCAGAACTTGGGCCAAGTGTGTGCGTTGTTGCTGACCACCGGATAGATCTCGCAGTGATTTCTCAGCAAATTCAATAGCGCCAGTTCGTTCAAGCGAAGTTTGTAAAATTTTTCTATCTTGATTCGATTCACGACCGAATAAGCCAAGATGGGCAAATCTGCCCATTGCTACGACATCGCGAACCCGAAGCGGAAGTGTGTGAGACGAAATTGGATGTTGCGGTAAATATGCAACTCGACGCGGAGACTTGCCAGGGTCACCACCAAGTACCGTCACTGAACCAGAAATAGGTGCGAGCATTCCGGACAGAGTTTTGAGAAGCGCCGATTTTCCGGAGCCGTTTGTGCCGATCAACACGATCAATTCACCAGGCGTAGTCGTGAAATCAATATTTGCGACAACAGTATGTTTGCCAAAGCCAATCGAAAGGTGAGATGCCGAAATAGTTTCAGTGGGCATGAGAGTGCTCGTGTTGGTGCGGCAATTCATCGTGACGGAGATTTCGACTTCGTTTTACTTCGGTGGCAACAGCAACGACTGCAAAAATTGATACGGCAACAAGCACGATGCTTGCGCTGGCAGCGAGTTCAAAATGAAAGCTAATCAAGAGCCCGACATAACTTGCAAAACAGCCGATGACACTCGCAATTAGCATCATTGACGAAATGCGTCTTGCAAATAACACACCAGTCGCGGCTGGAGCGATAAGCATTCCAAGTACGAGCAGTGTGCCGACACTTTGGAAACTAGCGATCACGGTTAACCCAATCATTGCCATCATCAAGTTCTGAAAAAATGTCACATTGAACCCTGATGTTTGTGCCAGACCATCGTCTACTGACATCAATAAAAATGGCCGTCTCGCTAAAACTCCGATTGCACCAACAATTAAAAGTGCAATGCTTTGCCAAATTAAGTCTGTCGGTTTAACTGCTAAAGATTCGCCGAACAAGATGTGATCCAAATCTTCTGGAAATTTTGGTGATGAAGATGTAATCAGAACACCTAATGCGAGCATGCCGACAAACAGCAAGCCAATCGCTGTGTCACTTGAAAGTTTGTAACGACGTGAAACTAGATTGACTCCGCCCATCATTACTACAGCGCCAACGGCTGCCCCGATAATCCCTGAAATTCCGAAAATTAATGCAGTTGCGATACCAGGTAGAACTCCGTGGCCCAATGCATCGCCGACGAAGGCCAACCCTCGCAGAACTACAAATGTGCCGGCGATAGCGCAAGTCACTGCAACGAGAATGCCGGCCAGCAACGCCAGGCGCATGTACTCGTTGCTGACGAATGGTGCGATGAAAATTTCGTTCACGAGATCAACCTAGCAGTAATGAGAACCATTCCCAATATTGAGTGTGCGAAAAGTAACTAAAACCTTGACCTAATTATTTAGGCGATGCGGATCACTTGGTTGCCGGCAAAAACATTGCCAACAACAAACTTTTACTGGTTAAACGCCGAGAGTCTTGGTGATGATCTCGGTGAGTCCTTTCATTTCAATCACTCCGCTTCCTCGAAATGCGACTTTGCCATCGGCATCAAGCAACACAAAGAACGGAAACCCAGAAACGCCAAATGCGTTTGCCGCAGTTTTTTCGCCACTGTCGGCCATCACTGGCCAAAGCGCAGGAAACTCTTCTCGGGCCAACCACTCAGATGGTGGAAAGTTTGGTGACGCTGGATCAGATGAGGTCGCGACTCCGATCACATCAACACCACTAGGTACCAATCCATCACGGTTCCATTGCACGAGCAACGGCACTTCACGCTGACAGTGTGGGCACCAGTGCGCAAGAAACACAAGCAGTGTCGGCGCGCCTGGGGTCGTGATTATTTTGTTTCCGGTGAAACCTGCGCCAGTAAGAATTGGTGCAGTCATGCCGATTGCTTTGTCGGCAGCACCATCTGCATATATAGGCAGAACATCACCTGAAACTTCAACGGCATGAAACTCGTCGACTCCTTGCGCAACTTCTATGGTGCCCGATTGGCTGGCAATCGCAACTATTGCCATCACTGCAATCGCGGCAACAATGCCACCTATCAGCCAAAACGTTTTATTCGAGCCTGATGAATTAAGTTTTTGTGAGTTCATTTTTTCTCCTGTGGTGAAAGTGTAACTAAAACGATTGTCGTGAAAAAGGCAGTGAAGGCCATGAATGAAAGTGTGACGAAGCCAAAGTTCTCAAACCAAATAAATTCGCACGGAAGTTTTGCGTCGCAAACGCCCGCGTCCAAATCTGGAAATCGTTCAAGAAACCAGTGATATGTCGAAACCGATCCGCCGGCGAGAGCCAGAACAACAGCAACGATTTTTGTGAATTTAAATTTCTTAAAATTGGCGATCACAAGAAAAATTGCCAACGGGTACATTGCTGATCGTTGAAACCAACAAAGCCGACACGGTTTGTAGTGCACTACTTCAGAGAAGTACAGGCTTCCGAGCATTGCCGTTGTAGTAATCAAGGCCGCAAGTGGCAACGCAATCTTTTTAACTTCGGATAAAAAAGTGTTGGCCTTGATCAGGCGGGCGATCAAGACAATCACACCGAAAACCAAGGTGCCAAGACTCAGCAACGCAAAGAAAAGTTCAAAGACTTCGTTATTCATAGTGTGGACTACGCTAATTGCTACAAACCGATTCAAGAATGAACCTGATTATCAAACGGGAGTGACTTTTAATGTCAAATCTAAAAGACCAACTGAAAGCCGATCTGACCGCGTCAATGAAGGCGCGTAACGAAGTTGAAACGTCGACACTGCGGATGACGCTTGCCGCGATCATGAACGCCGAGGTGGCGGGTGATGAAGCAAAAGAACTAACTAACGAACAAGTTCAAGAAGTTGTTCGTGCCGAAGCAAAAAAACGCGCCGAATCGGCAGACATATATAAGGACGCAGGACGCATTGAAGCTGAAGCCGCAGAACGGGCCGAATTGGCAATTCTTGAACGATATTTGCCTGC
>CAMATY010000144.1 GCA_945861325.1 Ferrithrix thermotolerans DSM 19514 | reverse complement strand
ACTGATGACTACTCAAGTTATTTAGTAACTCCCGATGCGATTAAGTTTCACGATTCGTTCAACACAAATGAGTGCGACACACACAATCGCACCGTCATTGATGAGGTTGCAAAAATGTTGCATAATGCGTGGGGCACCGAACCCGATGTGCCGACAGAAATGTTCTGCCCGTGGATGCGCCTAGTGCGACTACCGATGAAAAGACAACTCACTAAGGCAGAGGCCGACGCCCTCACACTAAAAGTCAGCCAAGAATTGAACACAGAAACTGTGATCGTCTCACCAGGCGACTCAAACTATGTTCGACTTTCTGCACACATTTACAACGAAATTGAAGACTACGAAAAACTCAAACAGATTCCGAGTCTGATGATTAACATCTAGACATGGCTCGTCCTGCGGTTGTTGCTGGAAACTACAAATATTCAGGCACAGACGCTCATCGCACACTGCTTAGCGTTGGGTCACTTTGGCAGCATCACCTGCATGATGTTGAACGCGACCCATGCGTCATAAGCCAAGAGTCTATAACTCTCCTCTAAAATTTCGAAGCAACAGAAGGGCGATGAAATCGTCACAAACAGCTAGTACCTACGTTTTAATAAAATTCATCGTTCTATTAATTGTTTATCTCAACATTGACTAGGTATGTGTGCTCGGGATTCCCATGCATACTCGCTGGGTTTAGTTTGATAGAATTTATCGTTGCTCGAAATTGATCAACAGGTACAAAAACTCGTAGTAGTCAATCATAAGTTCGTTCAATGCATTAGAAAATAAAATATGAACCAGAAAAAAATTGCTTACCCTCGAAAATTAGAAATTCCGGTTGACGATTATCCAAAGACTCTACCCGCCGGTGGAATTGATTATTTTAAGAAGCGGCTGGATGAAAGGCTTGAATTTTCGGCGTTTGCGGCTGCAAATTATTCAAAATTTTTATCTTGGCAAGCAGAGGACAATCCTTTTGCCCCAATTGATTTTCTTCCAGTTAGCGGAAATATCAGCCCAATTTCAAGATGCAACTTTAAGTGCACAATGTGCGCGGTCAGTGACTTCGCAAATGGAAAACGATGTGAAGACATGAGTTTAGATTTATTTATTCGAAGATTGGACGATCTTGCAGGACTGGTTCAGGTGTCACTTGTTGGTTTATCTGAGCTATTTCTTTTAACTCATACTTTGGAGCCAATGTTAAGAGCGTGTAAAGAAAGAAAGATTTGGACACATATCGTCACAAATGGATCACTTCTGCACCAACATAACTGGATTGAAAGACTGGTTGAAATAGATGTAGATGAAGTAACAGTTTCTGTTGACGGCGTTACAAAAACAACTTTTGAAAGCATCCGAAATAAATCAAACTTTGAAAGAGTAATTGCTAACGCAACTGAATTAAATAAAATATTCGATGCCATGGGCGTAACTCCTCATCGGACAAAAATGGCAGTAGTACTCCAGTCCGTTAATTTTCACGAACTGTTTGATTTTGTGCCATTCGCAAAGCATCTTGGATTCAAATCTATTGCATTCTCAATAGAAGCTTTTGACTGGGGATCAGAAGTATGGCGTTATAAAAACAGCCAGAATGTTCGTGGAATCACAAAAGACGACGTCTCTAAATTAGTTGAGCAAGCGAAAAGCTTCGACATCTCAATTGGCTTTGTCGATGTTGTCCAAAGATACGTTGCCGAGCCAAAGGCATCTTCTCTCTGTAGTTGGCCTTTTAGCAAGATTTTTATCTCATCAGATGATCGCGTCGTACCCTGTTGTCATATTTCTAATCCCGATCACTTTGAAATAGGTAATGGTCTTAGTGAGACATTCTCGGCAAAAGACGCCTGGTTTAGCGATGCCTACATTGACTTTAGAAGTGCGCACGCTAAAGGGAGTATCCCTGATGCCTGCAGTAGTTGCTATAAATCAAAACAATAGTTTTGATATCGTCTCACGATGGCTCGTCCTGCGGTTGTTGCTGGAAACCACAAATATTCAGGCGCAGACGCTCATCGCACACTGCTTAGCGTTGGGTCACTTTGGCAGCATCACCTGCATGATGTCGAACGCGACCCAATAGTTGTTGCACAAGTTGGCCAACAACTTTGCGAACAACTCATCCACCTTTTAAGTCAGCCGATACCAAAACTTGAATTAAGCGAAACTCTGCAAACACTCGGTGAAACTACGGCTCAACACATAGATGAACTTGATCCAAATCAAGTCGCGACCTGGCTTAGTAACTTGTGGCCAACATTTGCAAAACTCCACACTGCTGACACGCAGAACCGAGCCAAACAAAATGTCGGACAAGTTGTTGGCATCCAAGTTTCAACAAACAGCGTGCCAAAAACTTCGATTACGCACGGCATTGTTAACTACGACGGCTTAGATGGCGATCGTCAAATGGCGCGCACCCACCATGGTCGACCGTGGCAAGCACTTTGTATTTGGAGCGACGAAGTTATCGCCCAACACGCGAACGTTGGTCACCCGATCGCTCGTGGCAGTGCCGGCGAAAACATTACGCTTAGCCAACTTGACTGGGCAAGAGTTCGCCCAGGCGCGACTCTTGAATTCGGTTCGGTTAAAACGCAAGTTACGGGATACGCGATTCCGTGCAAGAAAAATGCGCGCTGGTTCAGCGACGGAGATTACCAACGCCTCTCACACGAACAAGGCGCAGTGAGTCGTGTTTATTGTCTTGTCACACAGCCTGGCGAAGTTACTATAGGCGACATCGCAACTTGCAAATAATAGCGAATACCGAATCTTAAACACATTTACAGCGACGAGGAGGTTCGAACCCGTACCGCGTCTTTGTGAGGGAGACCCGAACCTACTGCGTGTGACTTAATGTAACATCGGGTACGAGTTGAATGCGCCCGCGAAAATTTAGTTACCAAGTATGTCTGATCCAATTAAACCTAATAAACAGAGGAAGACTATGAAACGCATGATTAAGGGATACATCCTCGGAATCGTTCTGTTGTTAAATGTCATTCCGAGCACAGTAGACGCATCAATTGGACAGATGTGTAAAAAGCTTGGTGAAACCAAACAATCAGTTATTAAGTCGAAGATAGTTACCTTTAAGTGCTCATCCCAAGGCAAGAAGAAAGTCTGGAAGCAACTCACGGGCGACCCGACATATGGGGCTAAAGTTCTTGAGTCTTCAGCAGCAAAATTTGTGAATATGGCTATAGCTGTGCGCTCCCAAGAAGCTCAGTGCATGCTCGTTATGAAAAACGGCAAGGTGATTGCCGAATGGAGTTGGGATAGTTACTCCGCGAACACAAATATCGAAATCGCATCGGCCACGAAAAGTTTTGCATCGACGCTGATTGGAATCGCAATCCGCAAGGGCGTCTTCGGTCTTGACGACCTAGCATCCAGATACATAACCGAATGGATTGGCACACCAAAGCAGAACATCACAATTCGGCACCTACTAGCGATGACATCGGGACTTGAAGATTTTAGCGTAAGCAATCCTGCAATTAATTTGACTACCCC
>CAMATY010000143.1 GCA_945861325.1 Ferrithrix thermotolerans DSM 19514 | reverse complement strand
GGTCTCTGTCCGTTTCATGCAGAGAAATCTGGATCGTTCAATATCCGCGAAGAGACTCGGCGTTATAAATGTTTTGGCTGCGGGGCGTCAGGTGATGTTTTTAAATTCATCCAGGAGATTGAGCACCTTGACTTCGTTGGCGCAATCGAGCACATCGCGGGAAAAGCCGGCTATCAACTCACCTATACAACGGGTGGTCAGAGCAAAGATCGCCAACGCTCTAAACAACTAACCGAAATCATGGCGCAAGCCGTCGAGTGGTATCACAATCGTTTGCTCGCAGCACCCGACGCAAGGGTTGCTCGGGATTATCTGCGTGAGCGCGGTCTGTCGGGAGATGTTGCCCGCGAGTTCAAGATTGGTTGGGCGCCTGACGACTGGGATGCATTGTCGCGCGAACTTGGCGTATCAATAGATCTGCTTCGCGAGACCGGTCTCGGGTTCATCAACAAACGGGGCAAGCCACAGGATTCATTTCGCGCGCGAGTGATGTTTCCGATTTTTCGTGACAGTGGAGAGCCGGTTGCCTTTGGCGGACGAATCCTGCCCGGAAGTCAAGATCCTGCGAAATATAAAAACTCGCCAGAGACAGCAATCTACGCAAAATCAAAAACACTTTATGGTTTGAATTGGGCGAAAGCCGAAATCGTCACGGCTGATGAAGTGATTGTCTGCGAGGGATATACAGATGTGATTGGCTTTCAACGCTCTGGCATAAAACGCGCCGTTGCCACCTGTGGAACTGCGCTGACAGAGGATCATGTTCGGTTACTAAAACGATTTGCAACAAAAGTCGTGTTGGCATTCGATGCAGACAACGCAGGTCAAGGTGCTGCTGAAAGATTTTATGAATGGGAGCAGCGCTACAAAGTTCAGGTGAGTGTTGCACACTTTCCGCAAGGCAAAGACCCGGGTGATTTAGCGAACAGCGACCCGTCGGCGCTCGCAACTGCCGTCGCAAGCGCCCAGCCATTTTTAGGTTTTCGATTGCAGCGCGCGCTTGACGCAGGATCAATTGCTTCGCCTGAGGCTCGGTCGCGCACAGCCGAGCAAGCAATGGCTGTGATCAATGAACATCCCGACACAAATGTGCGCAAGCTTTATGCGGGTCAAGTCGCAACTCATGTTGGTATCCCAGTTGCAGATTTGGTTCGTCTCGCAGAGCGCGGGGTCAGAAAGCCGACAGTAAATATTTCAGCAGCGCCAAACACGCGTCGTGGAGAATCTGCCGAATTCGTTGTGCTCGCGTTGATGTTTTCGCAATGGGAGACAATTGCTAATTGGCTATCTGAAGCGCTGTTTGTTGATGAAGTGCACAGGCGGGCATTTTTGGCAGTAGCCCAGGCGCAGGGTGATGTTTCGAAATCCCTTGAACTTGCTGACCCTGAAGCCCGTGAAGTCCTAGAGCGTGCAGCCGTTGCCGACGTTGAAACTCAAGCAGTTCGCGAAGCCTGGAATTTATTATCTGCCGCCGTGCGACGCGAACTCGCACATCGAGTGACGGTAAGCGATCCTGAAGAGATTCGGATAGATCGATCGGCACGGCTTTTGCTTGAAAATCTAGAGGTCCCAAGTATGGCAGAATCTTCAGCAGAGCAATTATTGGGTTGGTTGAATATTCGGGTGGGGGAACACGAATGACAGTATCATCGGCGAGAGACACACTTGGGTCTGACTCTGTCCGGTTGTACCTCAACGAAATTGGTCATGTTGGTTTATTGAACGCCGACGAAGAAAAAGATCTTGGACAAAAAATCAAAGCCGGAATTTCTGCGCATGAGAAACTTTCTTCAACTTCAGGCGAATTAAGTTTTTCAGTAAGACGCCGGCTGCAGCGCACCGTTAAAGATGGCGAAAAAGCCAAAGACCATATGGTGCGTGCGAACTTGCGACTCGTGGTATCGATTGCTCGTAGATACGACCGTAAAGAACTTCAGTTAGCTGATCTGATTCAAGAAGGCAACATCGGGCTAATGCATGCTGCTGATAAATACGACTACGAAAAAGGCTTCAAGTTTTCTACATATGCAACTTGGTGGATTCGTCAGTCAATGACGCGTGCACTTGCCGACCAAGGACGAAACATTCGAATTCCGGGTCACATGATGGAAATTGTCAATCGTGTTCAACGCTCTGAGCGTGACTTGACAAGCGAACTTCGGCGTAATCCGACGCCTGAAGAAGTCGCGGCGAGGTGCAGTCTTACAGTTGAAAAACTTCTGGAAATTATGCAATTGGCGATTCCGACAACGAGTTTGGATGCACCAGTTGGGCATAACACCGACGACTTAACTGTCGGCGACACGATTGCCGACACTGACGAAAACGATCCATTGAGTGCAACTGAAAGAAATCAGTTACATGATGCAGTTGAGCAAACGCTTAAAGACTTACCGCCACGAGAGCAAGAAATAGTTGCAATGCGTTTTGGTATCGGGATACACAAGCGCGTTTACACCCTTGAAGAAGTTGCTTCAAAAATGAATGTGACTAGAGAACGCGTACGCCAGATCGAGCAAAAAACTTTGGCTCGCATGCGTCACCCGCACAACAGCGCGAACCTACGCGCATTTTTTGAAGAGAAATAACTGGATAGTTATTTAACAGCGTTTATCTAACGGCGTTTATTTAGCGACGTTTATTTGGTGAGGTCGACGACCGGCTCCCATTTACGCGAAGACCACGAATTGATTAATGCTTGTTGCACGCTGACGACATCGACTGCTTCTTTGAAGCCCGGAGAATATGTCTTACCCGTCACCAATGAGTTCATGAAGTTTAAGTCTTCGATTGCTACAAGATCCTCGAAGCCGATTGCATTGGCCATACCTGGAGCAAATGCTCCATGAAACGGAAACCGATCTCCGCCGAAAATAGTTTTGTAACCGGTGTTGACACCCTCTTCACGCTTGTAAAACTGCAGTTCGTTCAGTCTCTCAAGATTCCACGACAACGAACCTTCTGTGCCATAAACCTCAAACGCGTTCTGACTTTCTGGTCCAACCATTGATCGACTTGTTTCGAAAGTTCCGGTTGCGCCATTTTCGAAATTGCAAAGCATCGACGCGAAATCTTCATTTTCAACTTCGCCCTTTGGGTCGCTGGCTGATCCGCGACCATAGTGACTTGCGGCCCCAGTTGGAAGCGGTCGGTGGGTGATCGTGTTATTTTTCATTCCAGTTACCTCTGAAATACCGCCGACCAAAAAGTGGGCGAGTGAAACTGAGTGGCTCAAGATATCACTGGTCACGCCATAACCTGCTTGAGCAAACTTGAACCGCCAAGTTAATAAACCAAGTTCGTCACTTCCATACATTGACAAGAAGCGTCCGCGATAGTGGGTAACGCGACCTATTGCTCCACTAGTGATTAGTTCACGCGCGTGAATCACCAGTGGCGACCACAAATAGTTGTAACCAACGCCTGTTGGTGTTGAATGTTTTTTAGCGATGTTGTACGCCTCGACAGTTTGTGCTGGAGTGCCACCAATTGGCTTCTCGCTGAATATTGCTTTG
>CAMATY010000142.1 GCA_945861325.1 Ferrithrix thermotolerans DSM 19514 | reverse complement strand
TGTAGTCAATACCCTTGACCGTTCCAAACCCATGGGTGGCAACATGCTGCCCTACTCCTAGGGGGAGAAAAATAAATGAAAAAAATTACAGCGAAACGCTTCAGCGCGCTTGTTGTTGGTCTCAGCCTTTTGGCTGCGGCTTGCGGCGGCTCCGATGCAGCACCAGTTACAGAAGAGACAACTGCACCAGTCGAGACAGCAGCACCTGTTGTTGAAGAGGCTGGCAGCGAGTTGGCAGGTATGAAGGGAACAACTCCACTTGTGGAGCTCACTTCAGAGTTCAAAGATGCAGTTAACGCATTTTGGACAGGAAAAGGCCACGAAGCACTTGTTGACTTCAACTACACAGCTGAGTCATTTGACGCAGTGATGTTGATCGCACTTGCAGCAGAAGCAGCAGGCACAGACGGCAGCGCACTTGCTGACCAAATTGTTGCTGTTTCAAAAGAAGGCACAAAGTGCTCACCAGCAACTTTTGCTGATTGCATCGCGACAGTTAAAGCAAAGGGCGACGTTGACTACGACGGATTCTCAGGACCAAACACAATGAACGGAAACGGCGAGCCTCTCGAGGCTTCGTACGGCATCCTTCAATTTGGTGCAGGCAACCGTCTTGATGACACGCTTACTACATACCAACTTGCAAATGCACCAGCATCAGCAGTCTTGCCACTTTCAAAGACAGGCGTAGCCCGCAAGGGTAACGGTGCTCTTAAAATTGGTGGACTTCTTCCAGAAACTGGCAACCTTGCATTCCTTGGTGCTCCAATGATCGCAGGCGTTGAGTACGCAATCGACTTTCTTAATAAGAACGGCGGAGTACTTGGCAAGCCAGTTGAATACAGCGCAGGAGACTCCGGCGACACTTCAACTGACACAGCCAGCGTGACTGTAGATCGTTTGCTCAAAGAAGGTGTTGACGCCATTGTTGGTGCAGCATCATCTGGTGTATCGCTCACAGTTATCGACAAGATCACTGCTGCCGGTGTTATTCAGTTCAGCCCAGCGAACACTTCGCCTAAGTTGACTTCATACGCAGACAACGGTTTGTTCTTCCGTAACGCACCACCGGATGATCTCCAGGGTGCAGTACTTGCAGAAATAATCGTTGCAGACGGCGTACAGTCGGTTTACATCATGGCATTAGATGATGCTTACGGAACTGGACTCGCAAACGTTGTCGAAGAAGTTCTTAAAGCAGCTGGTATCGAAATCAAGGGCAAGAAAATCTACGATCCTAAGGCAACAACATTTGATGCCGAAGTCGGAGAGATTGTTGCTGCTAACCCAGACGCAATTGTCTTGATCACATTCGACGAAGGCTCACGAATTCTCCGCACAATGGTGGAGAACGGCGTTGGACCAAAAATGAAGAAGGTCTACGGCGTTGACGGAAACATTGGTAATGCACTCGGCGAGAACTTTGACGCTGGTAAGTAATCAATAATCCGCAATAATTATTAAGTTAAGGCCCCGGGCGAAAGCCCGGGGCCTTTTCATTTATAAAGTTTTATAGAACTTCGATCAGCCGCCTGTAGCGCGAGCCAAAGTACCGAGATACAACTTGATCACGTTTGGATCAGAAAGTAGTTCCCGACCAGTCCCTGTGTAGGCGTTCTTGCCTTGATCTAGAACATAGGCGCGATCTGCGACTTGTAGACAACGCCTGGCATTTTGCTCAACCATCAAAATCGCAATGCCCTCAGCGTTGATCTTCTTGCACTGAATAAAGACCTCATCTTGCAGAACTGGTGACAATCCCGCAGATGGCTCATCAAGAAGCAATAATTTCGGCTCCATCATCAGTGCACGACCCATGGCCACCATTTGTCGTTCGCCACCAGAAAGTGAGCCTGCCTTGACTGTAGCTCGCTCAAGCAAACGCGGAAACAAAGTCGTGACGTAATCAAAGCGAGATTTGAAAACCGCAGGTCTTTGAAAACAACCCATCTCGAGATTCTCAGTGACGGTAAGACTCGGAAAGACGTTTTTATTTTGCGGTACATAACCAACACCCCGTTCAACAAGTTCGTGGGCGCGAAATCCTGTGATATCTAAATCACCAAGAGACACCATTCCGCCACGCACAGAACACTCTCCAAGAATCGCTTTGAGCACTGTTGATTTACCGGCTCCGTTTGGTCCAATGATCCCGACAAATTCGCCTTGAGCAACTGTGATATTGCAACCATTCAAAATATTGACCTCCGGTATATAGCCGGCGGTAAGTTCTTTGACGTCTAATACCGCACTCATTGAGCAGCCTCATCCAAAAGAGACTTGCCTTGATGTAGACCGAGATATGCCTCAACTACTTTTCCATTTGACGCGATTTGCTCTGGAGTCCCTTCGGCGATGATCATGCCTTCTGCCATCACGATCACCCAATCTGCGACGTCATTGACCATATCCATGTCATGCTCGACAAATAGCACCGTCATTCCGTCGTCGCGTAGTCCACGAATGTGTTCATTTAGATTTTGTTTGAGCGCCGGGTTAACTCCCGCCATCGGCTCGTCGAGCATCACCAGACTTGGTTCGGTCATTAGTGCACGGGCCATCTCGAGCAACTTTCGTTGTCCTCCCGAAAGTGTGCCTGCGTATTCATCACGCATATGGTCCATTTTAAAACGCTTCAAAAGATCGTCGGCGCGTTCTTCGATTTTAATATCTTGCGATCTCCATAAAGTCGGCAAAAGCCCTTTCCACCATTTTTCGCCAACCTGATGCATCGCACCCAGTTTCATGTTTTCAATAACTGACATTTTCGTCAGACTTTTTGTTAACTGAAATGTGCGCACCATGCCCATACTCGCTGTTTTGTGTGGTGCTACTCGAGACATATTGTGACCATCGAATCTCCACTCGCCAACATCTGGCTTATCGAAACCAGAAAGTAGATTGAATAAAGTTGTTTTTCCGGCACCGTTCGGGCCTATAAGCGCAGTGATTGATCCTCGTTGAACTTCAATGTGCTTAACATCTACCGCGATAATTCCTCCGAAATGACGACGCACTCCATCGGCAGTGAGAATCGAATTAGGTTTAGCAACACCAGGTGTTGGGTCAACCGTGGCCAGGGCTGCCCGAGCCTGCTGTGCTTGCTCGCCGTAACTTCGATCAGCGAGCATCGAGGGCCATTTCCTGACGATTACCGAACAAACCTTGTGGTCTAAATACGATCAGCAACATCAATCCGATGCCGACGAACATATAGTTAACCGCACCGACTTGATTACTTTGAATAATTGTCCTACCACCAATTCGTAACGGGCCATCACGTGTGACTTCACGCAAAATGTTGTCTGAGAGTACGAAAAGAAACCAAAACAATACCGACCCGAAAACTGAACCCGATACCTTCGCTAACCCACCTAGAACAAGAGCGGTGAGAATATAGAAAGTCACCATGCGGCTGTAATTATCTGGTTGCACTGACCCGCGATCAAGCGACAAAACCATGCCGGCAAACATTCCGAGAATTCCACCGATTATCAGTGCCTGCATCTTGTAAGCAAAAACATTTTTTCCGAGACTACGCACTGCAT
>CAMATY010000141.1 GCA_945861325.1 Ferrithrix thermotolerans DSM 19514 | reverse complement strand
TCTGGCGTGAAGCGACGCTTAAGGAGCACTGAAACCATACTGAATGCGCTACGAAATATTTGTGAATAATGCGAATCAATAATCAATGAATGACGACGGTAGATAGTTCGCACAGCCTCATTTGGTGTTGCCGCTGGCATAACGAAAATCATCAGATACTTTTTTTGCGAGAAATTAGCTTGACGAAGATGCAATTCCATTGGTGCCAAGTACTGAGTTATCCGGCCTTTATACGACAGCCCCACTATATAAACAGGTCGAAAAATATTTATTATTTCAATGCCAAGCCAAATTATTAGTGCTAATGGAGCCGCTAATACAAAGCGCAAAACATAACCAACACTTCGGCCTCTAAAATATTTACGCATCGTTAAAACTAAATCAATTTCGCGGCCATTTATTTGAAGTGTTTCTGAGCGAGATTTTCGTAGTCAAGCATTCGGGTGCGCAACACATCAAGGCTGGCTGTCCAAAATGCTTCGTCACTGACATCAAGATTGAAGGCCCGACCAAGTTCTTCGGCTGTGTCCATTCCAGCGCGCGACAGCACAGTGTCGTATCCACTGCGAAAGCGTTCAGGGTCGAGGCTGTATTGCGCATACAAGCCCAAACCAAACAGCAAGCCATATGTATATGGCCAGTTATAAAAATGACTGCCGTAATAGTGCGGCTTCAAAACCCACATGTGTCGATGAGCAGTTGATTGATCAATGCCATCACCATAAGCCGAAGCCTGAGCACTGAGCATCATCTCGTTAAGTTCACTGACACCGAGTGTGCGCCGTTGACGACGAGCAAACACTTCTGTCTCAAACAGGAAGCGACTGTGAATGTCAACGACAACTTGATTGGCGCCACCGAGGTCGGTATCTAACAGCGCGAGTCGTTCGTCACCAGACAATCGCGACAAACCTTCTTCGACGACGAGTGTTTCGCAGAAGATGCTCGCAGTTTCGGCAAGCGCCATCGGTAAACGCTTTTGCAATGGTGTGCGGTCGGCGAGTTGCGTATTGTGATACGCGTGACCAAGTTCGTGCGCAGTGGTTTGCGCCGAGTCAACACTTCCGCTCCAATTGAGTAACACAAGTGAACGGTCATCGACGAATGACATGCAAAATGCGCCACCGACCTTGCCTTCACGAGGTTCTGCATCAATCCATTTTTCGGCGAGTGATCGATCAACTAATCCGGCCAAGTTGTCGCTGTATGCAGCAAATGCGCCACGCACGAGTTGCACACCCTGGTCCCATGAGATTTGACTTGGCGCAACATTTAATGGTGCAAATAGATTCCACCATGACAAACCATTTTTGTCGCCATGCAGTTTTGCTTTGACATTCATCCACCTACGAAAATCTGGCAGTGACGCACTGACTGCGCTTTGCATTGCATCAAAGGTTTTGCGACTGACGCTGTTGCCGTATAGCGATGCATCTAACGGTGATGCCCAGTGTCGTCGACGATTGACCGAGTTTGCTTCACCTTTGATTGAGTTCATCGCTGCAGCACACGGCATCGCAACTGTTGGCCATGCTCGCATCTCAGCGTCGTAGGCGGCTTTGCGAACTGCGATATCTGAATGCGTTGACATGCCTCGCACGGCAGTGATCGGCAAAATTTTTGTGCCGTCCGGCAGATCGATTGAAACAGTCAACTGCGAAGTTATGTCGCCCTGCAATCTTGACCATGCTGATGAACCTGTTGTTGAAAGTTCGGCGTAGAAACCCTCTTCGACTTCACTCATTTGATGTTCGGCACGCGCTTGCAACCTTTGCAATGGTCCGAGATGTTCTTTAGCAATTTCACTGACTTTGGCCAGATCATCTGCACCAAGCGTTGCAACCCAATCAGCAAACCGCGCCAGCAATGGTGAGAGACGAGAATCGATTACTTCAAGTTCACTGAGTAAACCTTGTGCAGTTTCTTCGCGCGTGTTCGTGCTGACGGTCGCATAAACATACGAACCAAGAATCTCAGATTCTTTAATCGTCTCGTTCATTGAGGTGATTATTTCGTTGGCGATTTTGCCCTCTTGCGCCGATGGCTTGTGTGGTTCACCTGCACGAATGTTGTGTTCATCAAACTGCGCTTCAAGACGAGCAACATTTGCGCCTGTTCGCTCCATTGAATCGGTAAACGAGCGAGAAGTGAATGATTCGTGAACGTCAGCAACCGACCAACGCGGCAAAAGTATGTCTGTCATCTGCTTAAGTGTATTGACGGCGCTATTAGTTAATGACGTATGTCAAAGCGAGATGTCTCCAACGTATGCCTGTTCTTGGTGGTGCGTAGTGAAGCCAAGTTTCAAATAAGTAGAGATCGCAGATATGTTGTCTTTGTCAACGAACAACATCCCAGTAGTTGCCCCCATGGATGCTAGATAGTTGAGACCAGCAACGGTCAGTGATCGCCCGAGTCCTTTGTTGTGGTGTCGCGGATCAACAGCGATCACATAAATCTCACCGAGTAATGGGTCTGAGTCGTGGTCAATTTTGGTCCAACAGAAACCAGCAAGTTCATGCTTAGTTATTGAATCTTGTGAATCGATGTAGTGCATCAAGAAACCATTGGCGTCGAACCACTTTTCGGATTTTCGCGATTCAAGAGTTTCGCTTGTCCATCCACCTTGCTCTGGGTGATCGGCAAATGCGCGATTGTTGAGGGCAATCCACTCTCCGTCATCAATTCCGACTTTGAAACTTTGTGTTGAAATATCTTTGGTGGCAGCAACTACAGTTTTTGAAAGCGGAAGTCCGACACGTAATTGCAATAGAGTTCTGCCTGGTGTTAGAGATACTTTCTGTGCCAGCAATTGGTGATCTGCGGTCGGGTCAAAGACCCACCAATGAATATGTCCGCCACCTTGTTCAGTAATTATTTGCCTTGCTTCTTTAAGTAAGTGGTTACCAAGTTCGAGTGTTTGATTCCGATGTTGCGGATCGATCACTAAATCCAGCGACCACGAATCGTTGACTCGAGATACTTGACAGTACGCAATTAGTTGACTCGTATCGGGGTGACGAATCGTCAAGCCTGCAAATCCAGAGCGGCCGCCGAGTCGTAGGTCAATCCATAAGTGATCGTTAAGTGGCTTATGAGCGTCAGCCTTTTCAACGGCATCTAATAATTCGGTGACTTCAGCGATGTCTTGTGGGGACATGCTTCTTTTGACATCAAATTTGAGCACGCTACAAGGATATCTATTGCCCATCGTGTGTAGTGTTGCGAGCGCATGGCTACGAAAAAAACAGATCTGGCTAAGCGTGCCACCGATGTCTTGAAATTGTTGAAACGAGAATATCCAGTAGCGATTTGCGAACTAACTCATGAGTCTGCGTTTCAGTTGCTCGCAGCGACAATTCTTTCGGCACAGTGCACTGATGTGCGCGTCAACATGGTGACTCCAGCATTGTTTGGTGCTTATCCAACACCAGAAAAACTTTCACACGCAGATGTTTTGCATGTCGAGCAATTAGTTCGTTCAACAGGTTTTTACCAAACGAAAGCAAAAAATTTAGTTGCAATGTCCAGTCAAGTGATGACGCGATTTGGAGGAGAAGTTCCTCGCGGGAT
>CAMATY010000140.1 GCA_945861325.1 Ferrithrix thermotolerans DSM 19514 | reverse complement strand
TGCTGAGCCTGAGGTGAACCGACAACATAAAGCAACAGCGATGCGTCGAGTCTTTCAACACGATCGATCACACATGCAAGATCGCTGGTCGCATAGTTATAACCCCCGTCGGTTTTGCGAATGATCAGTGGTAACGGTTGATTCTCGCGATTAGTGAAACCCTCTGGAAACACGACATCTGCACCGTCGCTGTTTGTCAACAAGCCAAGATCAGATAATCGTTGCGCAACTTGTGGCAACAACGAGTTGTAAGCGCTCTCACCCATCACATCTGAATCTTGCAACAGCACACCGAGAGTTTCGTAGATAGCTTGAAAATATCTGGTGCTTTCGGCAACTAGAAGTTTCCAGAGTCGCAGTGTCTCGGCGTCGCCACCCTGCAGCGCAACAACCCGAGTGCGGGCACGAATTTGAAACTCTTCTGACTCATCAAACTTTTTTCGCGCGCTGCGATAAAACGAATCTAAGTCGCCGATTGAAAGTTCTTTGGCAGCGTTCACTTCACCCGAGTCGACGAGGTGTTCGATCAGCATTCCAAATGGTGTGCCCCAGTCACCGACATGGTTTTCACGCACGACCGTGTTGCCTACGTACATCAGCATTCGCACGAGTGCATCGCCAATCACTGTTGAACGCAGATGCCCAACATGCATTTCTTTGGCAACATTGGGCGCCGAATAATCGATTACGACGCGACGCGATGTCGGTGCGCTAGCCACACCGAGTTTCTCGCTGCCACTGGCAATAACTAGTTCGCGAGCTAAAAATTCATTAGCAAATGTAATGTTTATAAAACCAGGTCCAGCAACTTCTGTTGAACTGCAAATATCTTGTAACTCTGCGACTTCAAGAACTTTGACCGCGATGTTTCGCGGCGATGCACCCATTGACTTGGCAAGTGCCAGCGAGCCATTAACTTGTGCGTCAGCGCGATCACTTTGGCGCACTGCTGTGTCAATGCCGACAGCTCGTTCTCCAGCGATCTTTGCGAACGCAGCCGCAATGCGTTGCGCAACTAAACCAACCGGATCTGCCACCCTTTCATTGTTGCCGAGATGGCACCACGAAACGCGCTGATTTGTTGAGTATCTTCTGGTTATTAAGGCTTGCTGGCGACAAGTACGAGATTTTTACCAACTAATCGCCCGCGCATGATCTTGTGCAAAATCATTGAAAGCGGAAGAATCGCTTTGTTATAAAAGCCCGATGATGATCCAGTCACGACTCGGCGACGCAATAATTTATAAACAATCAAATAAGGGATTATTCCGACGACCTCAAAATAATCTAATGAAACTAATTTAAAACCTGACTTCGCAGTAATTTCTCGAAGCAGTTTTTTTGTGTACCTGCGAACATGGCCAGTTTCGGCATCAATCTGCGAATAAAGCCACGGAAGTGCCGGCACATAAACCAACAGCTTGCCACCTGGTTTCAGCACCGATTTGGCTTTATTGAACTCACCGAGATCATCAGCGATATGTTCCATCACATTCAAATAAATCACTGTGTCAAAAACTTTTTTGCTTTCGGCAAGCTGTCGATACGCATCGACCGAGCCGCCGATAATCACTTCAATATCATCGGCTGACGAAAATCGCAGTGAGATCTTTTTCGCCAAAACAGGTTCAGGCTCAACGGCCGTTACTGATGCACCGCGTTGCACTAGCCAGTGGGCGATTGCTCCTGTGCCAGAACCAATCTCAAGAACTTGATCGCCAATGTGCGAACCAAATAGCGACTCAATTGCGGGGATGCTCTCGTCTTCATTGTAGAAATACTTGTTTTCGTCAACCAACTCGCCAACTTTTTGAACGCCAACGATTTGAGTTTGCTTATTAGAAGGCTCTTCAGAACTCATGAATTAACTTCCAACGCACGAACTAACTGCATCAACAATGATCGCAAAAGCCGCGTCAGCATCAATTGTTTCAAGAACTTGAGTATTCGCTTTTGTTCGCGACTTCACATGACGGTCATCAATTACTGTCATTCCGCGAGTATGCCTACCATCAATCTCAACAACGACATGCGTTTGTTTAGAAGTAAATAGTTCTGGGTGAGTTAACGCCAACACAGCGCAAACATCATGCAACGGTGCACCTTCGAAGTCATCATGTAGAGATTTGTACATCTTGCTGAAAAATTCAAGTAGCCCCGCCAACATTGGGCCGACAACAGAGTGTGCCTCACGAACCATCTCAATTCGCGATGGTGTCGCCATAATTTGATGTGTCAAGTGCAAACCACTCATAATAATTTTCGCACCCGAATCAAAAACCACAGCAGCAGCCTCTGGGTCGCACCAGATATTAAATTCAGCCGTTGCGGTGCGATTGCCAAATCTGCCACCACCCATAATTGATATTCCAGAAATATTGTCAACCAAATCTGGGGCGGTACGCAATGCCAATGCGATATTCGTCAAAGGCCCAGTTGGCACCAACCACAAGCCAGGGTTTGCGCGAACCGTATCAATAATAAAATAGACAGCGTTAGTGCCGTCGGCAGGGCGAGATGGCTCGGGCAAATTTGCACCGTCCATTCCGCTTTCGCCGTGAATATACGCAGCGTGAATTGGTTCAGCGACTAGCGGGCGACTGGCACCAGAATGTAACGGCGCATTCGAACCGCACAAGTCGAGAATGATTCGTGCGTTTTTGGTTGTAAGCGACAACGGTGCGTTACCAGCAACAGTTGTTACTCCAACTACTTCTGCGAATTTAGCGGCAACAATAAGTGCGAATGCATCATCATGTCCAGGATCACAATCCATTAGAACTTTTATTTTGGCTGTCATAGAAATTAGTCTTTCGCGCAATTTTTAATAAAAACGTTTTTTAGTACTTCAATGATGACACAATTAGAGTCATGATCAACAAAACCCAAACACTTGTATTGTCCGACATCTGGCCAAAACCACAAGCGCGAACACAAACCATCATTCGTAATGCCACACTGGTTGTCGGCTTCGCTTTGCTTACTGCGATCTGTGCACAAATTCGAATTCCACTTGGGTTCACACCAGTGCCAATAACCGGTCAAACATTTGCCGTGCTGCTTGCTGGTGCTGCACTCGGCACAAAACTCGGTGCGCTCAGTCAAGTTACGTACTGGGTTGCAGGTCTAATCGGCTTGCCGTTTTACTCGAATGCTGGGAGTGGCTGGAGTGTCGGCACAGGCGCAACCATGGGTTACATGATTGGATTTGTCTTGGCAGCCGCAGCCGTAGGTCATCTGGCCGAACGCAAACACGATCGCCAATTCATCACATCGTTGCCAGCAATGATGCTTGGCTCAGCGATTATCTATATTTGTGGCGCAACTTGGCTTGCTCACTCGCTGAACATCGCGGTGGCAACTGGCGACGAAAATGCGATCAATCTTGGCGTCGCGCCATTTCTAATTGGCGACTTAATAAAAGTTCTGCTGGCAGCAGTCTCTACTTCGACTATCTGGCAGGTTATTAAAAACTAGACAATCGGATGATGGCAGGCAACAAACTGCCCAGGTGAGACCTCACGCAATTGTGGCTCTTGCTGTGTGCAAAGCACCGATGCTGCTGCACAACGAGTTCTGAAACGACAACCAGTGGG
>CAMATY010000139.1 GCA_945861325.1 Ferrithrix thermotolerans DSM 19514 | reverse complement strand
GGGTTGCTACTAAATTCAACCGCTGCAAAATCTGTTACACCAACACCACCGAGATCTGCAATGCGTTGCTTCACCTGTTTGGCAGTGCCCGCAATAACAATGTCTTCAGGTCCGACAGCACCTTCGTGATCAAGCATTGCTCGGTAACTCGGCAGCTGACCATAGATAACAAACGCCTTCGCCGCAAACTCTTTTGTCTTAGCGACATCATTGGTCACACAGACTGGTAACGCCGCAATAACTCTCGGGGCTGGTCGACCAGCAATTTTTGCGGCTTCGTTAATTGTTGGCACGGTCAATTTCTTCAAAGTGTCTGGACCTGTGCACCAAGTCAAAGTTCCGTCAGCAAGTGCTCCTGTCACCCGCAACAACTGTGGCCCAAGTGCAGCAACAACAACCGAAAACGGCGACGAGCCAACACCATAAAGCGAACCCTTTGTCGTATAAGTCTCACCCACAAAATTAGACTTCTCGCAGCGAGCCAGTGGCATCAACACGGAAAGATATTCGCGCAAGTGGCGAACTGGCTTGTCGTAAGACAGACCTAACATTCCTTCAACAACAACTTTGTGACTTAGTCCGATGCCGAGACAGAGTCGGCCTTTTGATGCTGCGTTAACTGTGTGGCTTTGCTGAGCAATTGCCATCGGATGCCGTGGATAAGTCGGTACGACGCTGGTGCCGATTTCAATTCGTGGCACTTCGCGACCGACAATTGCTAGTGCGGTCAATGCATCATGGCCAAAAATATTTGGTGCCCAATAACTTGCGAAGCCATCACGCTCAGCTTGCTTTGCCTCACTTACGACATCGTCAATTGTTCCTGAATTAACTGTTCCGCCGAAAATTCCGATTTTCATTGTGCGCACCTTATTATTTGTTGATCCGGATTATTTGATGATTCAAACTATTGTCAGGCGAAACTATACAGCGCCTGTTAAAAATTTATGGCGTCGTAGTTTGAGTCGGTACTGTCGGCGCAACTTGAGCACCAGTGATCGTTGTTTGAGTAGATGTGCCATCGCCTTCATCAACAGTGGATGGCATCACGCCTTTGCCGGCTGCCGAGTCATCTCTAAATTTCGAGTCAAGACACTCACCTTCACGAAACGGAGCAATGTCCAGCGCGCGAGCAACAGCAACGGCAAAAATGCTTCGACCATTATTCGATAAGTGAATTCCATCGGGGCTCAGAACCCCATTTGCTCTCGAAATTGTCGCCCAGTCAAGAATTGAAACATTCTTATATTCTTTTGCAAGATCATAAATCACATCATTAACTTCGCGTTGTGTGTTTCTGAAAAGTGATGTAGTCACCAATAACACTGGCCGCGGACTCAACTTTTCAAGAATCTTTTTCATCTGTTTGGCATAAGATTCTTTGATTCCTTCATAGTTTGAGCCAAGAAACACCACCGCAGCGTCCCAACCAGATTCAGCGTTCATCCGCTTATCTAAAACTCGCACACCGAACTCGGCGAATCGACTCGCTTCGGCTTCAACTGCAACTTGCCAACCAAGAGGCACGAGTGCATTGCACATCTCATTGCCGTACCGCTTTGCAGTTGCGGCCATTATCGAATCACCGATCATCAATAAACGATTGCCGCCGGCTTTTGTTCCAATTAGGCCACCCTCGATGCTTGGCAACTCAAAGTCGAAACCTTCAGGAAGTGTTATCGCAGTACCGAAGTCATATCCAGGAATTCGACCGACACCAGACAACACAGCAGAACGATCATCGCCCGTCAGCGATGCGCAACTTGCGATTAGCAAAAGAGCGATTACAACCGAGATTTGTTTTCTGACTTGATTCAAACTGCCGTCACTTCAACTCGGGCATCATTAAAACACGCGCCACCAACAAGGTCATTGAGTTCATCGGGCGCGAAAGCATTTGCAGTCACGCCTTGCCCTGTGGCGCGCAACCATAAACCTTTGGGGATTGAACACACACCTGGTCGCATCGTTTGATCAACCACCAAATCAATTTCAAGAGTCGCCTTGTCGTTAAAAACTTTAACTCGTATTGAATCGCTAAGTTTGCGAGCAATCACATCTTGCTGATTCATAAAAATCGCTACTCGCGGTGGATCAGTGTCGGCAAACATCGAATTAATCGTATGCGATGTAGCAGGGCTGAGAAGTACAAGCGGATAACTTTTTGCTGAATCGCTTTCAATAAATTTCGGCACCGGCAACTCACTTTGAGCAGTAAACAATTGCGCGCGCTTGCCATCAAAACTTGGCCAAGTGTCACGAAACTGAACTGTTGTTCCAGGTTTGCGAAATTGCACTGGTTGGTTTTTTTGACTTGCGATTCGCTCGGCAATGATTTTAGGATCGGCATTGAACTCATCGACGCTAAAACCAAGTTGAAGTGCTAGTGCTGCTGCGAATTCATTATTTGTTCGTGACTCACCGACTCGATCAATCACAGGCTCAATCACCTGCGCCGAATACGAACCATACGAACCAACTACATCGTGCACTTCAAAATGTGTAGTCGCTGGCAAGATGACATCTGCATACTTTGCCGTGTCTGTCATAACTTGTTCGTGTAACACAGTGAACACTTCTTCACGCGCCAAACCGGCAAGCATGCCAACTTGATCTACGGCAGTTACCGCCGGGTTCGCACCTTGAATCACTAAAACTTTTGCCGGCACAGGCCACGCGCTCTCATCGCCGCGCAAGACTCTGCCGACATGATTCATATTTAGTTCGCGACGAACTTGTCGCTCAATTTCTTGTGGCCAAGTCGCCTGCACATTTACAGAAAAGCCATCACTTGTCGATGCCAACACGCCTGAACCAGGCGTTCCGAAGTTTCCAGCCACGACCCACAAACTCAGCACAGCCAACACACCGCTACCGCCGTTGCGATTGCGTTCTGGGCCATAACCCATCCGCAGAACTGCAGGCTTCGTATTTGTGATCAACTCCGCAAGTTCTCGAATTAGATCAAGCGACACACCGCAAATACGACTCGCATCTTCAAGTGAATATTTACTTGCCGCTTCAAAAAACTCTTTGCTACCTGCTGTGTGCGCATCTAAAAATTTGCGATCAACACTGCTAGTACGAGCAAGTTCATTTGCGAGCGCGTATGCCAAAACAACATCAGTGCCTGGTCGTATCGCGAGATGCAAATCGGCGCGAGATGCAGTGCCAGTCACCCGTGGGTCAATAACAACTAGCTTTCCCCCGGCTTTTTGAACTTTAGCCAGCAGTGGCAATAGATGTGTGCCACTAACGGCCGGGTTTGCCCCCCACACAACAACAAGTTTGGCTTCAACGACATCAAGCGTGTCGATACTCAGCATCTCACCAAAGACTTGATCCCATGCAGCGCCATAAGTTGCCGCGCAAATAGTGTGCAATATTTCTGGCGCACCGAGCCGAGCAAATAAATGTGGAGTTAAATATTTTGCTTCAAGTTTTGACGATGATGAGTTATACAAATAAGGCAACACCGAGTCAACGCCGTAATCGCAAATTGCATCGCTAATTTTTGCCGCGACTAAATCAAGAGCCTCGTCCCATGTTGCTTGGCGAAACTCTCCAGCACCTTTTTTGCCAACCCGAATCAGTGGTGTCAAAATTCTTTCTGGCGAATAAACGCGATCTGCATGATGTTTTACTTTTTTGCAAATCCAACCGTCAGTTAGTGGAT
>CAMATY010000138.1 GCA_945861325.1 Ferrithrix thermotolerans DSM 19514 | reverse complement strand
TGAAACGAAGGACTCCTGCAACTGCGCTAGCCACACTGACCGCTAACAAAACTCGCCTAATGAATTTCATTGTTGTACCTCCGTGGGGCTAACAAGAATCGAACTTGTGACCTCATCCTTATCAGGGATGCGCTCTAACCAACTGAGCTATAGCCCCGATTTGCTTCGAGGAACTTGAAAGGCTACTGCCCTGATTCACCTGCCTCAACTACTGGATCATTGCTGGTTCGAACCTCTTCTTCAAGCACCGTGACCCGCACTCCTCCAACAAGGTCTGTAATCAAATTAAAAATCGTCGCCATCAACACCCACAATCCAGTGAACAAGATCACCAAAAATAGCCCCAGTACCGACATATTGCCAAAAAGTTTGCCACCGTCAAACGAAAAAGTCTCCCACCCGAACGACTCCATAAAATTTTCTACATTGTCTATCGTGCCCGTTGATTTGGCAACATTCCACAACAACATGAGCGTAATTAAGGCGACAAGATATAAAACCAGATGAAAAACTAGACCAACTTTAAACACTGACCAAGGATCAATATCTCGAATAACACGCGACACGCGACGAACGCGGGGCCGATTTTTCGTCGACTTTTGTGAAGAGTTCACCTTTGCAGTGTAGACAGATGATTTGCGTGAGTTGTCACAGCAAATGAGTTACGCAAAGTGTTGTGATAGTCAATGGTTACTTGACAATATTCGTCTGTAGATATCACATCAACTATTTCAGCATCGTCGTTATTAACAAACTGCTGAACAGACGCTTGCCCATTAATAACGCAGGCAAGCGCCGCTGCATCGGCGACAACTTGAGCCTGTTGTGCGTCAATAACCAACTCGGCTGAGTGGACCAAACCTCCGAGAGTAAGACAACTCAAGGTGATTGCAACTACGACGAACAACACGGCCGAACCGCTGTCGTTTTTGATAATACGTGGTCTGGCGAAAATAATTAAATTTCGTCAGTAGCCAAGATTGGTGCAACTGACGCAACAACTTGCCCAGCGCCAAGACTCATTATGCGTACACCAGTGGCGGCGCGTCCTTGGCTTGAGATCTCTTTAACTGGAGTTCGAATCGTTGTGCCTGCTGAAGACACTGCAACAATTTCGTCGTCGACACCAACCATAAACGCCGCAACTACGCGACCTTTCTTTCCGGTGAGTTTTATACCAATCATTCCAAGTCCACCACGACCTTTGCGCATGAAATTGTTTAGTGGTGTCCGCTTGCCATAACCCGACTCTGTCATCATCAAAATCGAGGCACCATTTTTGGCAATATCCATTGATACAACTTCGTCACCAGAACGCAGACGCATTCCACGCACACCGGCAGCCGAACGACCCATTGGTCGAACTTGTTTCTCGGAGAACCTGATCGTTAGGCCGCCACGACTGACAATAAACACATCGTTGGTTCCTGATGTTTCAATTACTCGAATGAGTTCGTCTTTTGGTCGCAACTTCAAAGCGATTAGACCGTCACGGCGCGATGAGTCGTACTCATTGAATAGTGTCTTTTTAACTTGACCCTGTTTCGATACGAAGAACAGATATCGAGTACCTGGAAATTCACGAGTATCAATAATCGCTTGAATCGTCTCGCCTGCCTTTAATGGCAATAAATTGACGATCGGAATACCTTTTGCTGTTCTTTCGCGTTCAGGAATATCTAGTGAGCGCAATCTGTACACGCGACCACGATTTGAAAAGAACAACAGATACGAGTGCGTCGTCGTAAAAATTACATTGCGAACTATGTCGGCGTCTTTCATTTTTGCACCACTGACGCCACGCCCACCACGACTTTGTGATCTGAACGAATCAGCAGAAACTGATTTGATGTATTGCGCTTGTGTCATTACTACAACAAGTTCTTTATCGTCTACCAGATCTTCAATGCTCAACTCGCCAACATCTGCTGTAATTTTACAGACTCGATCAGTTGCAAACGTTTCGCGCACGGTGGTTAATTCTTTGGAAATCACCGATCGTAATTTTTTGTCATCTGCCAAAATTGATTTAAGTTCTTTGATTCGCGCTTGGACATCTTTCTGTTCGGTTTCTAGATCAATTCGTGATAACCGAGTCAATTGCCGAAGTTGCATATCTAAAATGTCAATCGATTGGCGCTCGCTAAACTCAAACTGCTTGCCCATCAATGCCGCTTTGGCGGTGTTTCCGTCTTCGCTGCCACGAATAACTTTGATTACTTCATCAATTACATTTAGCGCTTTAAGTCGACCTTCAAGAATGTGGCCACGATCTTGCGCTTTAGCAAGGCGATATTTGCTGCGCCTTGTGATTACATCGATCTGATGGCGAACATAACCAGCTAATGCGTCTCGAAGATTGATTGTTCTTGGCACACCATCAACAAGCGCAACCATGTTCACAGGGAAACTTGTTTGCAAAGTTGTCAATTTGAACAAGTTATTCATTACAACATTTGAGTTGGCATCGCGCTTAAGTGTGATTATTAAATTTGTTTGCCCGCCCGATGAGTTGTCGTTAACATCAGCGATGCCGTCAAGGTCTCCGCCGTCAACAAGTTCTTGAATTCTTGCCGCAATCGCCGAACAACTCGCTTGGTATGGCAGTTCGGTAACAACGATTCGCATTTGATTGCGTTGGCCTTCTTCAATCGCGACTTTGGCTCGCATCTTGATACTGCCTCGACCGGTCTTGTATGCATCATTGATTCCGGATCGACCAAGAATTAATCCACCAGTTGGAAAGTCAGGGCCTTTGACGAATTTCATTAGGTCGGCAATCGATGCCTCTGGATTATTGATTAGGTGCAATGTTGCATCAACAACTTCGCCAAGATTGTGGGGCGGAATACTTGTCGCCATTCCAACAGCAATACCCTGTGAACCGTTGACAAGTAAGTTTGGAAACCGCGCTGGAAGCACCGACGGTTCTTCAGATGTACCGTCGTAATTTGCAATTAAATCAACAGTGTCTTCGTCAATATCAGCGAGTAACTGCATTGCAAGTGGATGCAGCCGCGACTCGGTGTAACGACTCGCAGCCGGACCAAAGTCTGGCGAACCATAGTTGCCGTGAAAGTCGATTAGCGGATGACGCAACGAAAACGGTTGGGCCATTCGCACGAGTGCGTCATAAATTGCGCCATCACCGTGCGGGTGATAACGCGCCATCGTGTCGCCAGTTACGCGCGCGCACTTTACAAACGGGCGATCTGGACGAAAACCTTGTTGATGCATATCCCAGATAATTCGACGGTGAACTGGTTTTAATCCGTCGCGCACATCTGGCAGCGCTCGCGACATAATTACCGACATTGCGTAATCTAAAAATGAGCGTTCCATTTCGTCTTGTAATTGCACAGGCTGCACACCGACACCAGTTGTCAGTGGTAGTTGCGCGACACTAAATTCCTTGCCGGCTGATTTAACGGCTGATTTATCAGCACCCTTGCCAGCTGATTTCGCGGCTGGCTTCGCTGGTGATTTAGTAGAAGTTTTCTTGCTTGATTTCTTAGCCGGCTTCTTCTTCACTTTTTTATTTGGTTTTTTTGCTGCCATAAATTTTGTAGTCCTATTTGAAGGTGGTTTTAGAAGTCAAGGTTGCGCACATCTCGTGCATTCTTTTGAATAAACGCCTTACGGCTTTCGACATCGTCGCCCATCAAAACACTCATCACATTCTCTGCTT
>CAMATY010000137.1 GCA_945861325.1 Ferrithrix thermotolerans DSM 19514 | reverse complement strand
GCGCATATTGAACGATGTATGCCTTGCGCACATTATTTGAACTATTCGGCCCAGTGAGATGAGGGGTTAGTGACGAAAAGAAAACTGCGCCACCGGCTTTGATCTCTGCAACAACTGGCGTGCACGGCGGATTTTCGAAGCACTCGTATCCAAGAGTCGGCACAAAGTAGTGCGAGAGAGTTCCGTTTTTGTGAAGCCCCGGGATGATTTGTGGGCAGCCATTTTCGATAGTTGCATCGTTTAGTGCAATCCAGCATGTCAAATAATGTTGTGGCTCTACGAATAAGTAGCCGTTGTCTTGATGCCACGGAAACCTCCGCGGCTTTTCAATCTGCTTGTAGACCGATTGATCGTGGTACATCCGTACGTTGGGGCCAACAAGATCGCGGCACGCTCCGATAATTTTTGTGTTTTTTACAAACTTGTGGATTTCTGGTTTACGGCTAGCAAGTTGGGCAGCAAAAGTTATTGCCCCAATTTCTGAGATTGCGATTCGCTCGTTCGGTTGCGCTGCTAAAAATGCAGCAGCCTCCGCTTGCGCCGCGTCAGTGATTTCGACGAGTTCTTTTAGCTCACCCGATGCGAAAATGTCATTGACTATTACATAGCCGTCGCTATCAAATTGATCAATCTGGGTTTGGGTGAGTTCTCCACTTGTGGCCGTATGGTTTTGCCATACAAATGATTTATTCCATGGATGGCTATTCATGCGATATCTGCGCGAGGGCCAGCTTTGAGACATGACAAGACTGTTAAGGCAATCTCAAACACTAAATATGATGTTATTGAATTTTTGGCTTAATTAGGTGAAGTAAACGGTTTAGCCTGTGACGGTGAGCGTTGTGGTTGAGCCCGAAAATGATGAACAAGAGACCGTCGCGCTGCGGGATGTTGAGTTCTGTGTGGTCGACCTTGAAACCACAGGTGGATCAAACGAATACAACTCAATCACCGAAATTGGTGCGGTCAAGTATCGCGGTGGCGAAGAAATTGGACGGTTCACGACACTCGTAAATCCGCAATGTGCAATTCCTCCTTTTATTGTTTTGCTAACTGGCATCACCGACACGATGGTTTGCAATGCACCCGCAATTGAAGAAGTGCTCGACTCGTTGCTTGAATTTATTGGTGATTCGGTTTTGGTTGCGCACAATGCAAGATTTGATATCGGATTTATTAATGCGTCGCTTGTGCGTGACGGGCGAGAAAAGTTGACGAATCGTGTGCTCGACACAGTCGGTTTGGCGCGCAGGCTTGTTGGCGGAGAAGTTGAAAATTGCAAATTGTCAACGCTCGCGGCGAGTTTAGGCTTTGCGAATCAACCGAGCCACCGTGCGATCAACGACGTATTGGCAACCGGTGACTTGTTGCATCTTTTGATTGAGCGTGCAGCAGGCTTTGGTGTTTTTGATTTGGATGATTTCGCTGCGATGTCAAAGATTGGCACGCATCCGCAGGCTGCCAAGTTGAAGATGACTATTGATCTACCGCGTGGACCAGGCGTCTATTTGTTTGTTGACGGCGAAGGTGAAGTTCTGTATGTCGGCAAAGCAACAAATATTCGCGCGCGGGTACGAAGTTATTTTGGAACGGGCGATACACGGCGCAAAGTTGGGTCGCTACTTAAGTTGATGGATGCAATTCATTTTGTTTCCACGCCAGATTTATTGATGGCCGAGGTTCTTGAATTACGAATGATCGCAAAGTTGAGGCCGCGTTATAACTATGCCTTCACCCGCACGGCGAAGTACTGTTATGTGCGCTTGACGGTCGGCGAGCAATGGCCTCGACTGATGGTGACTAGATCCATGAAATCAAATGTTGGCGATTTATTTCTTGGGCCGATTACAACGCGATCAATGGCCCGCGATGTAGTTGATGCAATTGAGTCAGTGGTTCCACTGCGTCGATGCACCGTGCGGATGGGACGCAACTATCGTGCGCCAGTTGATGCACCAGTGTGTTCGGCGGCGCAACTTGGGTTGGCGCAATGTCCGTGTTCTGGCACGGCAGATTCTGTCAGTTATGCCGATGCGGTTCAGGCAGTGGTTGATGCGATGGCGGGGCGTGCCGATGAAGTCGTCAGTAAGTTGACGGCCAAGATGCTGGCGCATTCGAAGGCGCAGCGATTTGAAGAAGCCGGTGTTGTGTTGGCGCGAATTGATGCACTCGAGACGGTTTTACGACGTGTCAAATCGGTAAATGAATTGGTTGAAACAGGAAGTTTCAGTTTCGAATCTGGACCGGTTGCGTATCAAATTGAACGCGGATTGTTGATCTCGGCGCAGATTGATGGCGCTTCCTTTTCGCCTGTTGCGCCACAACTTGGTTTCGATTTCGCCGAATTGGTCGGTGCACCCGATCCATCGGAGGTCAGTTATCCAATCTCGGCCGAGATCATCGACGAGATTCTCTGCATCGCCCGCCACACCCGCGCTTCATAACTCGCATTTGGCCACGCCGTAATGGCGTCGGCGTACCCCCAAAACCCCGCAACAATCTTCATCTACAATAAGATATATGAAAAAACAGAGTTCTGCTGACCTGCTCATCGCAGCGCGAAAAACGTCTGGACTAACACAACTGCAAATGGCGCGCATTGCTAAAACTAGTCAGTCGGCGATCGCTGCTTACGAGGCGGGCGACCGTGAACCAACGGTGCCGGTTCTGCAACGCATGCTCTCAGCAACTGGGCACAATTTAGTGATTGCATTCGAGGCAGATCTGAACATTTATCGTGTTGCAGATTTAGCACGTGATATTCGCAAGACATCCACAAAAAATCGCGACGGAAGATTACGACTCGTATTTGAGTTCTTGCGCGAGGTTGATGCAAAAGAATTGACACTACGGCTTGCAGTTGAGCCTGAGTCGACGGGTGACCGGCGGTTTGATGCGATGCTTGCGGCGATGAGTGAAGATTTATGTGTCAGCAATGGTGTCGCACCGCCAAGTTGGGTTTTTGCGGATCAACGTTTTCTAAGTTCAGCGTGGTGGGTCAGTGATTTAAAGTCGGCGCGCACGCGGGCACTAGTAAATACGCCGGCGTCTTATCGGCGTCGTGGCGTCATGATCGACCGTCACGACTTGACTTCGGTGTAATTGGCAATTTGTGAGCGAGCGTTTACTTGACCAAAAGATTTTACGTCGCGCATTTGAACTTCTGGCAAAGCACTTGAAGCGCCGCGGAGTTGTCGGCGAAGTGCATGTGTTCGGCGGTGCTGCGATGGTCTTGGCGTTTAACTCACGCCAGGCAACGCGTGATGTTGATGCAGTTTTTGCGCCTGACACGTATGTACTTGAAGCAGCCCGCGAGGTTGCTATCGAATTGGGCTTGCCGAAGTCATGGCTTAATAATCAAGCGTCAAGTTACGTGTCTGGCGTTGCCGGTCGGGGAACACCCGTATTTGATCATCCAAATCTGCGAGTGATGGTGACGCCAATTGAGCATTTGCTGGCGATGAAGGTTCGGGCCGCGCGAGCGGTGCGCGATGCCGATGACATTCGTGTTCTACTCGGCGAACTAAAGATCACGAAGATGTCGCAAGTGATTGCTATCGTCGACAAGTATTTCGCCAACGAGCCTTTAACCACGCGGTCTCGCCAACTTCTTGAAGATATTCTCTCAACTTAACCAACCCCGCCCAGCGTCGTGACGACGCCATCCGCGCAATTAGATAGAGCTCTTAGAGTTGCATGCTCTTGATCTCGAGGAATTCTTCGAAACCGTATTCGCTGTATTCGCG
>CAMATY010000136.1 GCA_945861325.1 Ferrithrix thermotolerans DSM 19514 | reverse complement strand
TCTGTTTGGCGCACAATCATTAACACAGACCGCGAATTGCCAGCGTTCGCCCGACCAGCCTTGTCGAGAGCGATGTCTTCTGGTCGACAGCACACGATAATCGTGCGTTGCATACCGGCTGCCTTATGTTTATGTTTTTCGCTGAAATCTTTTCGTGACTGCATTTCAATAAACGATTTTCGGGTGGCGTAGCGCACAATTGCAATTCGATCCCAATCTTCGCTACCGACGTGATTCTTATTTACATCAGCGACAAAAACAATGTCGGCACCAATTTTGCTGAGCACACTTGACGGGTTGTAACGATCATCGGCTTCACGACCACTAATAGATTTATCCATGCCGTCATCGCTCTGGTACTGCGCAACTTCGTGATACTTCATCAAATTGACCATATAAATTGGTCCATCATTTTCTGGCGCCCGAGTCGCTAAATCAATTCCGTATTCTTTGTTGATCGTTCCGTAGTTGTGTTTGAGGTTCGGTTTGTCGGACATGTGCAAAGCATATTAGTTGCGTCAACACTCAAACGACCCGAACCCATTGGCACGAACCTGCCCTGACACCTAACAAAAAAGTTAGTTTTTGTGGTAAAGAGCAGTGAAGAATCCAGGGAAATATTTGCCTTCTGAAATTCGCTGATGCGAAACTGCTTCGTATGCAAGTTCTCGGTCAAATAATTCGGACTCTGATTTGAATTCTTTGAATTGATTAATTGAAGTTGATACTAATTTTGCACCCGAATTTGTGCAGACTTCAGTGATCTCTTTGAGAGTATGTTGCGTTTCGTGTGGGTGTAAAACTTGATCTCGAAACCATGAATACAGATGAGTCTCGTCAATATTCGTATTGCTCAATTGAGCATATTCTTTTAACAGTTCATTTTCAGACGCACCTGCTTCCGCAAGTTTTTGAAAGTGTTGGAGAAATGGTCGTCGACCATACAGGTGATACAAGCCAACATAAAAATATCCACCAGGTTTGACAAAGTTAGTAACACAGCGCTGCACTGCAGCAATGCAATTATTCGTGTGATGAAGAACGCCAAGAGAAACACAGATATCAAACTTCTCTTTGGGTTCAAACTTAAAAAGATCAGCCACCTCATATTTGACATTCAATCCGAGTGAGTCTGCAGCTTTCTGGGCGGTATCAATTGCAACCTGGTTGAAGTCAATTGACATAACCTTCGCTTGAAAACGATCTGCGATTTGTGCAGATAGCCACCCAACGCCGCAACCAACTTCTAAAACTTTCATTTTTTTTGTGAGGATTTTAGTTAGTACTGGGTGATTATTTAGCGAGACACCAGACTTGATGTTTTTTTGATGCTCAAAAATGTCACCAGAGATATTGAACGGCAACTCTTTATAAAATTTCAGAACATCATCATTAGCAAAACTCATTGTCGTAATTACAATCTGCCTAGAACATTGGGTAGTTGTCGTCTGAGACTTCGCCGGTGCGTGGCGAGCCTTTGCGCGAAAATATTTTTTTGAAAAATTTCTTAAGTTGAGACAGCAAACTCATAGCGCCAAGTCTCGCACAAGCAATCTGGCAACTGCGTCGTAGCCAGAGTCAGTCAAATGAGCACGGTCAACAAACATCCAGTCTGGTTGTTGAAGCTCCAGTGCATTGTTGAGGTTCAAATATTTCATCCCGACTTTTGAGCAGATTGCGTGAATGTCTTTGCTGTATTGATCTCGATACTCGGCAAGTTCGTTGAGCACTTGCGAGAAACTCTCTGCCTCTTGATCTAGCAACGCAAATAATTGTTTTTCCTGGGTTGTCAAAGTCTTGTTCAACCAGGGCGCAAACGGTTGAAGCACAAAGCTTGATGTGGTGCCAGAGTTTTTCGCAACCATCTGCAAATACTCGCAATCGCGTTCAAACACTGAAAGCATTGCGGCGTACGAATCTGCTTTTGAAGACTTTGACTGTGCTGTTGCTGTTGTTTTTTTTGCTAAGCCGTACTTTGCGCGAACTCCAGCAAACAACATTCGCGACAGTTCGCGGTTCCCGACTGCAGCAACAGCCATTTGCTTTTCAAAGAGTGATTGTTGAAAGAACGCACCGTACATTGGCGAAAAATCTCCTGGTAGAAGTAATCGAGTCAAATTATTAATCCCAGACATCACAACGATTGGCCCATCAACCTTTTTTATATCTGCAAGATGCACAAGCATCGCCTCTTGAGTTGAATTAAAAGCCCGACCACCAAAATTGAGCCAATTATGTTCGGTCAGTTCATTAAGACGACTCGTGATTGTTGCGCCATCGGACGTGGCTCCGATTCCAAAGACAGTGCTTCCACCGATTAAAAGTGCTGTCGATTTTTCAATTTGACCACCAGTGGTATTTCGAAAACCTCGATCATCAGTTGAAACAGATTTATAGACAGCGTTGCGAGGATTAAAATACATCAAGTACGGCACCCATTGTTGGCGCGCGCCGAGTTCGTCGTAGTCACGCATCTGCGGAACTATTAGGTTGCGTTGCTCAACTGCAGAGCGAGCTTTCCTAGCGTTGGCGCTCAAAATGATCTTTCGGTAGGGGGGCTTTATCAACCCAATAACTTTGCGCCGACTTTTTTGAAGTCAACCGACCAAATCCAAATATTCTTCGCACAACACCAACTACAACTATTGCGCACCAAACGACGAACACGAAACTGCGCTTAATCAAGGACGAACTCTTTTTGCCAGTCCGAATCGTGCTCAAGCGCCTGCTGTTCTGACTTTGTCAGCAGCAATGAACCGATTACGAGATAATCCATATCGGTACGCATAAAGCAGGTGTAGGCCTCTTCTGGCGTGCAAACCGGTGGTTCACCACGCACGTTGAAAGATGTATTGAGCAATACTGCGCAACCATGGCGCTGCTTGAACACCGAAAGCAAACTGTGAAACTCTGGATTGGTTTGTTGATGCACAGTTTGTACCCGTGCCGAAAAATCAACATGGGTCACAGCTGGAATCTCTGATCGCACGATGTTTAATTTGTCAATACCAAAAAGTTTTGACATGTCGGCGTGATCCTTGGAACGACGATGCTGCGCAACTGGGGCAACGATCAACATGTATGGGCTCGACTGAGTGAGGTCAAACCAATCTGAAACATCTTCAGCCAAGACCGCGGGCGCAAATGGACGGAAGCCTTCGCGAAATTTAATTTTTAAATTCATTTTCTTTTGCATGTCCGGATGCCGCGCATCACCCAAGATTGTGCGATTGCCGAGCGCGCGTGGGCCGAACTCCATCCGACCTTGAAACCAGCCAACAACTGCGCCGTCATTTAATAGATCTGCGACTTGTGTGTTGAGTTCGGAATTGGCGAGTTGCTTATATGGGATCGCTTTCGAATCTAAAAATATCGAAACTTCAGCGTCAGAGAATTTCGGACCAAGATAACTTCCGCGCATCGCATCGCCAGTTTTTACAGTTCGTGGCTTGTCAAGATATTTGTGCCAAACACCAAGCGCGGCGCCGAGCGCCCCACCGGCATCTCCAGCCGCAGGTTGTATCCACACATTTTCGAAAATATTTTCGCGAATTAATTTTCCGTTGGCGACACAGTTGAGAGCAACACCACCAGCGAGACAAAGATTTTTCAAGCCAGTTGTTTTTTGGGCATAACGCGCAAGGCGACCGACGACGAGTTCGGTGACTTCTTGCATCGAACGAGATAGATCCATTTCGCGTTGCGTTAATTCTGACTCAGGATCGCGCGACGGCCCGCCGAACAGACCCGCAAAACGTTGACTAGTCATTCGATTGCTGACAGGAAA
>CAMATY010000135.1 GCA_945861325.1 Ferrithrix thermotolerans DSM 19514 | reverse complement strand
TCCCACCCTGCTCGCTCAGAGTTTGACACGATGTTTCTTGAATACGGTGAGCCTGGTTCGATTTTGTTGCGCACGCACACTTCGCCCGTGCAAATTCGTGTGATGCAAACTTGGCAGCCACCGATCTATGCAATCATGCCAGGACGAGTTTTTCGCCGAGACACTCCCGATGCGACTCATATGCCAGTGTTTCATCAGATCGAAGGTTTAGTAATCGATCGTGGAATCACCTTTGCACACCTAGCCGGCACAATCGAAGCATTCACCAAAGCGTTCTTCGGAAGTGAATTCACCAGTCGATTGCGTCCGTCGTTCTTTCCGTTCACTGAGCCGAGTGCAGAGTTTGATATTCGCCGTGCCGATGGTGAATGGATCGAACTCGGTGGTTGTGGAATGGTCCACCCAAATGTTTTGATCAGCGGCGGCATTGACCCCGAAGAGTTCAGCGGGTTTGCCTTTGGTTTCGGTATCGATCGCATGGCCAAAGAGCGACACAATGTCGAAGATATTCGCGAAATGTACACCAATGACTTGCGCTTCTTGAGGCAGTTCTAAATGAAGATTTTAAATTCGTGGCTGAATGAGTTTGGTGCATTTGGTACTGATACCGAGAAACTTGCCGCGGCGATGACAAGTTTAGGACTTGCTGTTGACTCGGTAACGAGTGTCGGCACGCCCGTCAAGGGTGTTGTTGTCGCCAAAGTTTTACGCACCGAGCGTCACCCTGATGCTGCAAAAGTACACCGCGTTTATGTCGATGCCGGCGACGGTGTCGAGTTACATGTTTGGTGTGGGGCATTCAATATGAAGCCGGGCGATTTGATTCCGTTGGCCACGCTTGGCACTACGATGCCGGACGGTCGAGTTATTACTGCCCGTGGAATTCTCGGTATTGATAGCCACGGCATGCTGTGTTCGGGAAGTGAAATTGGTTTGGACGCCGACGCCGAGGGTATTTTGATCTTGCCAAGCAACTTGAAACTCGGTATTGATGTTTTCACAGCACTTGGAGTTTCGGCCGACACGGTTTTTGATTTAGATGTAACTCGAAATCGCCCAGATTGCAACGGTTATCTTGGTGTGGCCCGCGACCTGGGTGCAAATCTCGGGGTCAAAGTTTCGGGTCCGGCTTTGGACAAAGTTAAAAAAGGTGCTGCTCGCTCGTTGAGAGTTGCAATCAGTGACAAAGAGAAATGTCCGCGATACAACGCCACGGTGATGTCGGGGGTTGTCGTGACGAACTCTCCGGCATGGATTGCCCGCAGGCTCACGAATAGTGGGATGCGACCAATTAACAATGTCGTTGATGCTTCAAATTTGGTGATGTTGGAACTCAACCAACCGACTCACGCCTTTGATGCCGACAAGATCGCCAATGCATTTAAAATTCGATGTGCACGCAAAAAAGAAACCCTCGTCACGCTTGACGGTCAGAAGCGAGAACTTGTATCGACAGATTTGTTGATCTGTGATGGCAAAGACATGCCGATCGGTTTGGCTGGTGTGATGGGGGGTCAAAGCACTGAGATCAGTTCGACTACTCGTGTCGTTGCCATCGAAACTGCTTTCTTTGAATCTTCTGGTATCGCAGCCACGGCTACTCGACTTGGCTTGAGGTCAGAAGCATCACTGCGCTTTGAGCGAGGCGTTGACCCTCATGGAGTAGACGATGCCGTGAGCCGATTTGCGGCCTTGTTGCGCGAGTCCTGTCCGAAACTTGTTGTGCACGCAAAAGCCACGGACATAAAAGAAAAAACACTTCCGCCTAAACAACAAGTGGTTGCGTTGCGCATTGCACAAGTCAACAGGGTTCTTGGCACCAAACTTTCGGCAAAGGCAGTCAGTACGTTGCTTGCCAAAATCGGGTTTACCACAAAAGCGACTAGCACAGGCAAAGTCGTCTCGCTCAAGATCGCTGTTCCATCTTGGCGTCCGGATTGCCAAAGTGAAATTGACCTCGTTGAAGAGGTCGCGCGACATGTTGGCTACGAAAACCTTGGCAAGATCGTGCCCCAATCGACAATGCACGGACGGTTGTCACCGATGCAACAACGCCGACGCGAAATACGCGAAGTGATAGTTGGTCTTGGTGTCAGCGAAGCAATGCCGAACCCTTTTCTCGCGCCTGGTGATTTAACGAAATCTGGTTTGAGCGAAGAATTAGCAATTCGGCTCGCTAATCCACTGGTGTTCGAAGAAAGCGTTTTACGAACTTCGCTGCGACCAGGTTTGCTAAAAGCAATCAGTTACAACCTTTCCCATCGCAATACAAATATTGGATTGTTTGAGATTGGGCATGTTTACCCTGCGCGCCAAGATCAGTCGACTGGCGAGTTGCCAGATGAGTATGAGTCATTATGCATTGTGGCCGCTGGAGTAAACAGCGAGGTGGCAATGGATTGGTGGAGTCAGTTGTCTGCCACGATGGGGTTCGGGGCGCAGTTAGACCAAAAAAGTGTTGAACCTGGATATCACTCAACACGCAGTGCATCATTGCGTCGCGGCAAGCAATTACTCGGCTGTGTTGGAGAAATTGATCCATTGGTTTTGGCGAGACATGACATCAATGTTTCGGTGGCCTGTCTTGAATTGAATCTCTCGGTGTTATTAAATGAAATTCCAAAAGTTTCAACGGCCAAATCTGTTAGTCGATTTCCGCGCAGTGACTTCGACCTTGCGTTTTCGCTTCCGCAAAATGAACCTGCAAGTTCGTTGCTTAAAGTTTTGCGCCAGGCATCTGGGCCAGAGTTGGTTGATATTTTGTTATTTGATATTTACCGCGCGCCTGGTGTTGATCAAGATTTGTCAACGGCTTCCCGAAGTTTGACATTTAGAATTCAACTGCAAGCGAAAGATCGAACTCTCACCGACACCGAAGTTTCTACGGCTCGTCAACGATGTATTGACGCAGCGACAAAACTTGGTGCCCAATTTCGCACGGTTTGAAACTAATAACTTTTCTTAGATAGTGAAACATCAGCGCACACTAAATAAAGGCAGTGATTCAAAACCTCGCTGTTTTTGGTGCGGGGATGATGATTTGTATGTTGCATACCACGACTCACAGTGGGGCAGGCCAGTTGTTGACGACAATCAATTGTTCGAAAAGATTTGTCTTGAGGGGTTTCAAGCAGGATTGAGTTGGCTCACGATTTTGCGAAAGCGTGAGTCCTTTCGTCGTGCATTCAAGAAGTTTGACCCAAAAATTGTCGCAAAATTTACGGCGCGAGACGTAGACCGACTAGTCAAGGACGAGTCAATTATTCGACATCGTGGCAAGATCGAAGCAGCGATCAATAATGCTCAGGCAACACTCGAAGTGCAACGAGAATTCGGCTCTCTTAAACAATTTGTGTGGTCATTTTGTCCTGATCTGGTTGCAAACTCGAAGCGCCACAACCCGAAACGAATCAGTGAAGTCAAGCCACAGACTGTTGAGTCGTTGGCACTGTCAAAGGCATTGCGCAATCACGGCTTCAAGTTCGTGGGTCCGACAACGATGTATGCGGCAATGCAATCTCTCGGGCTGGTTAATGACCACTTTGAGGGCTGTCATGTGCGCGAGATATGTGAGAAACAGCAACTAGCGACGATTAAAAAGCTTCGAAAAAAGGTCGTTGCATAGTTATGCAGATGAGCGTATAATCATACAGCTATGATTTCTGTGGGTATTTTGGGCGCGTCTGGATATGTCGGTGCTGAACTTCTGCGCATTTGTGCAGCGCACCCCGAATTCAAAGTTGTCTACGCAACAGGTGATTCGCAGGCAGGCACGCTGGCTTCACTGTTGTACCCAAGTCTGACTGCTGCATATCC
>CAMATY010000134.1 GCA_945861325.1 Ferrithrix thermotolerans DSM 19514 | reverse complement strand
CAGTTACGCCACGACCTTTGGTGACAAAACCCATTACTTCATCACCAGGCACAGGCGTGCAACATCTTGAAAGTCTGACCATTACATCTGGCATGCCTTCAACATGAACACCATTTCGCTGTGGAGTAGTAGCAGCAGACGCCAGCGAATTTGCACCTACCGAAGACATCGACAATTGATCGGGTTGCACACCATCACGCATGCGCCTTGACATTCGATCAACGACTGCAACCGCGTCAATCCGCTGATCACCAATCGCTGCAAAAAGCGCGCCTGCATTTTCGAAATTAAGTAAAGCCACCTCATCATCAAGCACTTGTGATGAAAGAATCTTTTGCGCTGGCAGGCCAACTTGGCGAAGTCGCTCAATAAGTTCATCTTTGCCGTCTTCGACTAGATCTTCAAGACGTTCACGAGAGATCCACTGTTTGATTTTGCTACGAGCCTTAGGCGAAACAACGAACGCCAGCCAATCTTGCGATGGTTCACTGGTCTCGCCAGGTGAGACCAGAATTTCGCAACTATCACCAGATGCAAACTTGTAGTCAAGTGGAACTAGACGACCATTGACACGAGCCCCCATGCAACTATGGCCAACTTCAGTATGAACCGCATAAGCAAAGTCGACCGGTGTTGAAAACACAGGCAAGGTGATTACTCGACCTTTAGGAGTAAAAATAAAAAGTTCGTCTTGTTCAAGATCGGTTTTCAAAATTTCCAAAAACTGACTTGGGTCAGAAACTTCCCCTTGCCAATCAATAATGCGATTTAGCCAATCAATCTCTCCTTGCGACACTGCATCTTTGTACGCCCAGTGTGATGCGACTCCCCACTCGGCACGTCGGTGCATTTCACGAGTGCGGATTTGAACTTCAATTGGTTTTCCACCTGGACCGACAACCGTCGTGTGCAACGACTGGTATAAATTAAATTTTGGCATCGCGATGTAATCTTTAAAGCGACCAACGATCGGCTTCCAGTGACCGTGAATTGCACCAAGCACCGCGTAACAATCTTTTTCTGACCCAACCACGATTCGAATCGCCATCAAATCGTGAATGTCGTCAAAATCTTTACCCTTCTGAACCATCTTTTCGTAGATACTCCACAAATGTTTGCCACGGGCAGTGAGGTCTGCATCAATTTTCACTTCGCTTAGCCACTGTTGTACTTGACCAATAGTTTTCGCCAAATAAACATTTCGCTCTGGCGCGCGCGTCGCAACGAGGTTGTCTAACTCGGCATAACGCTTTGGATATAAGGCTGCGAATGCAAGATCTTCTAGTTGCTGTTTAATTTCTTGCATTCCTAATCGATGTGCCAATGGCGCATAAATATCAAGGGTCTCTTGAGCCACTCGTTGTTGTTTTTCGTATGGAACGGCAGCAATCGTTCGCATGTTGTGCAGACGATCGGCAAGTTTGATCATTAGAACTCGCAGATCTTTTGCCATCGCGACGAGCATCTTGCGCATCGTTGCGGCTTGCTGCGCTTCCTTTGAATCAAATTGAAGACGCTCAAGTTTGGTTACACCATCAACGATTACTGCAACCTCGGTACCAAAATTGCTTTCTACATCGGCAAGTGTTATTTCTGTATCTTCAACAGCGTCATGCAAAAGTGCAGCGACAATCGAAACTTCGTCCAAACCGATGTCAGCAACGATTCGGGCAACCGCAATCGGATGGGTGATGTACAACTCTCCACTAGTGCGACTTTGATTTGCGTGCGCAGACCTGGCCATTTCGTAAGCCGCGTTAATCAGCGAGACAGATCCTTTTGGGTGACACGACTTATAACTTGACAGCAAAGGAGATAATTCCTCGGCAATAGTTCTACTTTGGCGCCGCCACGGCAGCACCCTTGATGCGGTGCCCATATCTAAAGCGTAGTAGCGCTTTCTGACAAGATAATGCGACGGCTAAATAACTGTAACTAGCGTCGATTCTTGCGTGGTCTAGGCGGATGATTTAAAGCGCTCGTTGCGCGTTGTTTTGCTTGCGCTGCAATCTCTTCATTCGTCAGCGATGAAGACTGCGACTTTGAAGAGTTGCTTACAAGAATGCGCTCGCTCGCACCGTGCCCCATTAACTCGGACATCGCAGCACCAGTTGCTATTTGTCCCTTAAACGGGCGATATTTAAGCTCGTTTTGTTTGAACACATCCAAAAGTGGCACCGCCACGAACACCGACGAATAAGTACCTGCCAACATGCCAACCAGCAACGCAACAGCAAAATCTTCAAGACTCTTGGCGCCAAGCACAAATGAACCGACGACAAGTAATGAAACAACGGGGAGAGCCGATGCCAAAGTTGTGTTAAGCGAGCGCGCCAAAACTTCATTGGTGGAAATGTTGGCGATGTTGGCAAACGATTGGCGCGATGCCGCAAATTTCGTTGAGTTTTCTTGAACTCGATCGAACACTACAACAGTGTCGTACAGCGAAAAACCTAAAATTGTTAAAAAGGCAACAACCGTGGCAGGCGTAACTTCAAACCCGAGAAGTGAATAGACACCAACGCTGATGATCACATCATGCGCCATTGCAATAATTGCGGTGAGTGCCATCTTCCACTCAAGACGCCAAGAAATATAAAGCGAAACGACTACAAAGAAAATCAACAATGCTCGCAGAGCTTTTTCTGTGATGCTTCGTCCCCAAGAAGAACTAACCGAGGCAACACTGACTTCCTCGACAGAAACCTTGGCCAAATCGGCGAAAGATTTCTGGACAGCAAGGCGAACTTGCTCAGTTTGATCTCCAACTTGAACCCGCATCACCTGTAATTCGGTTCCGGTTAGAAACTGAATCTTGGCGTTCGTCGACTCAACATTGTTGACATCCAAAACTTGTCGTGCATCAGCATCAGTCAAAGTTCCTGCTGGAACCTCCCATGCGACTCCACCACGAAAATCAATACCAAGATCAAGCCCTTGCAGTAATAGCGAACCAGCACCGGCAATAACTATTGCCAATGAAATTGAGAACCCGATCATTCGTCGCCCAATGAAATCAAATGTAGTTTCACCACGATAGAGACGACCAAAGCCACTAAAAATTTTCATCACAACACCTCTGGCTTTACGGTTTGAATGCCCAAAACTCGTTTTCCCTGAACACGCTTAGATCGTGCAAACAAAAGGACTGCACTGCGAGTAAAGAAATAAGTGATGACAATGTCCGTGACGGCAGATATTCCTAGGAAGAAAGCAAACCCTCGCACTGAGCCAACAGTCAGAAACCAAAGTGTGGCCGCGGCCAAAAACGAAACCATGTCGGCGGCAACAATTGTTCGCCATGCTGATTCAAAACTTCGAATTGCCGAATTCTTGAGCGTCTTGCCGACACGAATTTCATCTTTGATTCTTTCAAAAAAAACAATATATGAGTCAACAGCAATGCCGATTGAAACAATGATGCCAGCAATGCCCGATAGCGATAGCGCTAAACCGTTTGTCCTGGACAAAACCGAAATCAGACTCCACAAAAATGCTATTGAGATTGTCATACCCGCAACAATGAACAACGCCATCAATCGGTAATACGCAACTAGCAAAATCAGCACTAGCACGATGCCGATAAGCCCTGAAATAATTGCCGCACGAAGCGAGTCGGCGCCGAGCGTCGCCGAAACCGTTTGTGCCTGAGAGACGCCAAAACGAACTGGCACTGCACCGAACTCAAGAATTTTTGCCAAGTCACGCGCTTCTTCTGGCGTAAATGATCCGCTGATCTGCACACTGCCACCGGTGAACTCGGGTTCGTTGACGGTTGGCGCCGAGATCACGGTGCCGTCAAGCACCATTGCCAACTGTCCAGTTGGACAAACTTCTGTCTT
>CAMATY010000133.1 GCA_945861325.1 Ferrithrix thermotolerans DSM 19514 | reverse complement strand
GAGCATGAGCAACGATTAATCTCGAAGCACATCAAGGGCAAATTTGAAATCAAGTCAGTTGAAGAGCGAAGGTTTACTGCAGCGCCATTGTTTCGAAGTGCACAGCGTGTTCGCAAATTAATTGATCGTGGCGCTTCGTCATTCTCGTATGATGAAAGATCACTGTTCACGGGTTTGGTAATCGGTGATGATTCAGAACAGCCTGAGGAAATGGTCGTGGCTTTTCGAAAATCTGGCTTGGCTCATCTTGTCGCCGTGTCGGGTCAGAATGTGGCGTTTGTGCTGGCAGGACTTTCTCCATTGTTGCGTCGCTTGCCGCGCACTGCACGGCTGATCGTCACCTGTGGCGTTTTGATTTGGTTCGTCGTGATTACTCGAGTTGAACCAAGCGTCGTTCGAGCAGCGGTGATGGCCGGTGTCGCAACACTTTCAATTTCAATTGGACGCCCAACTCGCACATTGCGTTTGCTTGCGATAACTGTTATCGCAACGATATTTTTTGATCCGCTACTTGCATGGTCGGTTGGATATTTCATGTCGGTCGGGGCAACAGCAGGTTTATGTTTATTGTCTGGGCCACTTGCACGGGTAGTTCCTGGCCCACGCTGGCTTGCAAATTTGATTGGCGCAACTGTCTCGGCGCAAGCAGGAGTTACACCTGCAGTAATTTTCGTATTTGGTTTGCCAGCAGCCATCGGAATAATCGCAAATGTATTAGCGGTTCCCGTCGCGGCGTTAGTGATGCTCGTGGGTTTGCCGCTGTCGCTTTTGGCTGGGGCACTAAGTCAAACTGTATTTTCTGCAATCGGGACAGTCGTGATGTGGCCAGTTTTTGTCGGCGTGCGGTGGGTTTGGTGGGTGGCAGCGATCGGTGAACGATTGAATACAACAGGTTTCGTCAATCTTTGCTTGTGGATTGCAGTCTTGGCGATGATCTTGTCGTTGCTACACCGAAGTGCGAGAGTAGAGGGGTGACGATTCATTTAATTACTGGTAGCGACCCACGACTTGTCTCAGACAAAGTTACCGAGATTACTCGAGAATTAATTAAGTCAATGAATTCGCAAGAGAGCCGTAGCACGATTTTAGAGACTCACGATGCAGGAGCGCCAAGTTCTGATCTTCGCGAGAACGCAATTCGTCAAGCAATCGCGTCGGCCGAGACGATGTCGTTGTTCGGCGAAGAGCGCGTTGTGGTGATCCGAGAAATTGCAGAAGCAACTGTCAATGAACTGGCGATACTTGTTAAGTATCTTGACCAGCCAGCTGACAGCACACACTTAGTAGTTAGTGCCACTGGCAAATTACCAAAATCAATTAGCGATGCATTTAAACGATCAGGTACAACAGTTATTTCAACTGAGCCTCCAGCGCGCCGTCAAGAACTTGTTACTTGGTTTTCAGAAAAGTTTGCAGAGTCTGAGTTGAGCGTCGATGCTGTAGCGCTGAATAACATCATTGACTGGCTGGGTGAAGACCAAGCAAGACTTCCAGGATTGATTGACACACTCGTGTCGGCGTACGGCACATCAAAGAAATTAACGGCTCAAGATGTCGCGGTATTTCTTGGTGATGCTGGAGGCGTCAAGCCATGGGATTTAACCGATGCCGTTGACGCTGGAGATTCAAAATTGGCTTTAGAGATGCTGCGGAGAATGCTACGAAGCGGAGACTTTCATCCGTTGCAAGTGATGGCGATTTTGCACACGCATTACTTAAAGTTGATGCGAATTGATGGTCCTGAGATTCATTCTGCCGCGGATGTTTTGACTTTGATTGGTGGCAAGAGCGAGTTTCAGGCGAAAAAATATCTCACGCAGTATCGGCGAATCGGTACTTCAGGAATCTCTCAAGCTGTTCAGTTACTCGGACGCGCTGATGTCGACCTGCGCGGCGGAAAAGATCTTGGTGAAGAACTAACGATGGAAATACTCGTCGCTAGATTGTGCCGAGTGGGTGGAGCTACAAAATTGAGTAGCAGTAAGCGCACTTTTTCGCCGAAGCGAAATTAAAAATTATTTCGCGGCGGCAGCAGTTGCGTTTAGTTTGCGCATCAAGCGGCTCTTACGACGAGCAGCCTGCTTGGGGTGAATGATGTGCTTTCGGGCTGCGGTGTCAAGGCGCTTGACTGCGATTCGAACTGCTTCGGCGTTTTCTGGTGTGCCTGCGGTCTCGTTTGCGGCTTTTACTCGTGAGCGTAATTCGCTGCGTACGGCCTTGTTTCGGTCGTTGGCTTTGGCGTTAGTAAGGATGCGTTTTTTCTGAGATTTGATATTTGCCACGTCGCAAGGCTAACAGCGAGTAAGGCCTTGCCAAACATAAGCCGTGTAGAATTTACTTGCTTCGCGTTCGTCTTATTTTAAGACCAGCGTCGCGAAGATCACAGTCGCAAAAGAAATGGCCTAATGGATTTAGCTTTAATACGAAATTTCTCGATCATCGCCCACATCGATCACGGCAAATCAACGCTTTCCGACCGAATTTTAGAGATGACTAATGCCGTTGAAGCGAGAGCGATGCGAGCGCAATATCTCGACACGATGGATCTTGAGCGGGAGCGTGGGATCACGATCAAAGCCCAAAATGTGCGCGTCGACTGGAAGGGCAACACGTTGCATCTGATTGATACTCCGGGGCACGTTGACTTTGGATATGAAGTAAGTCGTTCGTTGGCTGCATGTGAAGGTGTTGTTTTGATAGTTGATGCTGCTCAGGGAATTGAAGCGCAAACTTTGGCCAATTGTTACTTGGCTCTTGAAAATAACTTAGAGATTGTTGCGGCGCTAAACAAAATTGACCTTCCTGCAGCAGACCCTGATCGTTATGCAATGGAAATTGAAAAAGTTCTCGGTATTCGCGCCGAGGATATTTTGCGAATCTCGGCGAAGACTGGCGATGGTGTACCTGCATTGTTAGATGCAATCGTCGAAAGAATTCCGCCACCGAAGGGCGACCCTGAGGCGGCGTTGCAAGCATTAATTTTTGACAGTCAATACGACCAATATCGTGGCGTGGTCTCATCAATTCGCGTGATGAATGGTCGAATACGCAGCACTGACAAGTTGCGGTTTATGCAGACTAATGCTGTGCATGAAGCACTTGAAGTTGGCGTGCGGCGACCTGTGCCTTCGCCAGTAGATGAACTTGGGCCAGGTGAAGTTGGATATTTAATTGCCGGAATCAAAGATGTCGGTGAAGCGCGAAGTGGTGAAACTGTAACTCATGAAGCGCGGCAAGCAACTGAGCCACTTGCTGGTTACAGCGATCCCAAGCCGATGGTATTTTGTGGATTGTTTCCGATTGATGCCGACGATTTTGAAACACTGCGAGAGAGTTTGCAAAAACTTAAGCTCAACGACGCATCGATTAGCTACTTGCCAGAGTCATCAGGCGCACTAGGGTTCGGTTTTAGGTGTGGCTTTCTCGGTTTGTTGCACATGGAGATCGTCAAAGAACGCCTTGAGCGCGAATTCAACTTGGCGCTCATTGCCACAGCCCCATCCGTGCAATATCAAGTTACGCGAACCGACGGAACTCTTGAAATAGTTGATAACCCAGCCGAACTGCCACCAACTGTTTACATTAAGTCAATTCAAGAGCCGTATTTCAGAGTAAACATAATCACTCCAAAGGACTACACCGGAACTTTGATGGACCTTTGTCAAACCCGTCGCGGTGAACTTGGCAAACTTGAATATCTTTCTCCAGAAAGAGTTGAGTTGCACTACTTGATTCCACTTGCCGAGGTCGTCGTTGATTTCTTTGATCAAATGAAAAGTCGCTCTCAAGGATATGCAAGTCTCGACTACGAACTTGACGGCTACCGCGAGTCAGATCTAGTAAAAGTCGA
>CAMATY010000132.1 GCA_945861325.1 Ferrithrix thermotolerans DSM 19514 | reverse complement strand
TTTGGTTACCTGCCACAAGATCCGCGCATCGCTGGTGAGTTTGACTCCCGCACTGCTATCTCGCATGTGCTTTCAGGACGAGGTATTGATGATGAGATAATTCGCATTGAAAAACTTCGTATCGCAATGGAAGAAACAGCGAGCGATAGCAATGTCGCAAAGTTTGCGAAAGCAGAAGAGAGTTTTTCAACTAGAGGTGGATACGCCGCCGACAGCGAAGCAAGAGCTATCGCCGCAGGTCTTGGTCTCAAACCGGATCGTCTGAGTCTTGCCCTTGGTGTGTTGTCTGGTGGCGAGCGTCGTCGTGTCGAACTTGCTCGGATTCTTTTCAGCGGCAGTGACACACTATTGCTTGACGAACCGACAAACCACTTAGATATTGATGCGAAAACTTGGATGCTTGATTTTTTGCGATCATACAAAGGTGCGTTACTTGTAATTAGTCATGACCTTGAATTGCTCGACGAAGCGATTACCCGCGTGATGCATCTCGACCGACCAGACGAAGACTCTGAAGGGACAATCGTCGAATACCGTGGCACTTATACGCAATACGGCATCTCTCGCGAGGCCGATGAGGCCCGTCAAGCAAAAAAAGCAACGCAGCAAAGCAAAGAGATTGAACGCCTTCAACGAGTAGTCGATCGGTTCGGTGCAAAAGCGAGCAAAGCGGCGATGGCACACAGCATTGAAAAGCGAATTGATCGGATTGAAGATGCTCGCGTGCATGCTGCTCGCGGTGCGCGAGTAATGAAAGTCAGGTTCCCAGAGCCACCGCATTGTGGCGAAACTGTTCTCACCGTTAACGGTCTGCGTAAAACATTTGGTGGTCCTGATATCTTCCATGATGTTAGCTTTGACCTTGCTCGTGGTGAAAGACTTTTAGTTCTCGGACTCAACGGTGCAGGTAAGACATCTTTACTGCGAATTCTCGCGGGCGAAGTTAAACCAGATAATGGTGAAGTTAAGTATGGCTACCATGTTCAAGTCGGTTATTACGCGCAAGAACATGACAACTTAATTCCACAGCGTTCGCTAGTTGAGCACATGCGCGACCAAGCTCCATCTGCATTAGGCCTCACTGAAACGCAGTTGCGTGGCATGCTCGGTATGTTCGGCTTATCTGGCGACAAGGTCTATCAAGAGTCGGCGACTCTCTCAGGTGGAGAAAAAACAAAACTTGCTTTAGCAATGATGATGGTCGGAAAGAACAACTTGTTGCTGCTTGACGAACCGACAAACAATCTTGACCCATCAAGTCGACAGTCTGTAGCCGACTCGCTGTCGAGTTGGCAAGGGGCGATCGTATTGGTTAGTCATGACGCCGAATTTGTTGAGCAACTCGCCCCAACAAAAATTTTATTAATGCCGGACGGCCAAGAAGATTACTTCAATGAATCTTGGCTCGAACTGGTTACTCTCGCGTAAATCTGCAATATTAAAATTTCGAGATCAGCCTTAATATTGAAATTTCGAGATCAGCCCTTAAGCGCACGAATGTAAACGATGATGCTGGCGATCTCTTGATCTGTGAGATTGTTAGATGGCATTTGCGAAGTGACGCCTTTGCGTCGCATAGCGTTCGGATCTTTTATTGAAGTGTATAAATAGGCGTCGTCCGCAGTCACGAACGTACCATCTGACAAAGTTACTTGCGAGTCCGCAAGCCCAACCCACTTAACTCCTACACGGCCTTCGCCATTAGATCCGTGGCAACTCGCGCAACCAGAAGCTGAAGCAAGTTCTTGCCCGGCTTTAGCTTCGGGTGAGAGAGCAATCGAAGTTGAAGCGCTACCTGAACTGCATGCTCCGAAGAAAAGTGCAGCCGATGTCAAAGTCGCGCCATAGAAAAATTTGAAATTTGATTTTTTAGTCATATGTAGAGAATACCTCTGGTCGCAAGTAGAGTTCGCAATTGTGGTTTTGAAATCATGGTGACAAATCTCCCAGTGCATCCCTCTTCAGGCAATGAGTCCGATGGTTATTGGATGCACTACCACGATCAAGACAGCGAAAAATTGGCAGATGCAGTTATCGAATACGCATTAGACCGAATCCGCCTTGATCCACCACCGCTAGATGGTCCAAAAACTCTTAGTCAGTTGCAGCAACTTGTCGGCAACACAATTACTCCCGAAGGTCTTGGGGGTTTGCGGGCGCTTGAAATTTTTACGACGCAGTTATCTCGCGCTTGTATCAGCGTGGACCACCCATCGTTTTTGTCGTTTGTTCCAGGCGCACCGACTGAAAGTGCAGTGTTGTTTGATCTTGTGTTGAGTGCTTCAAATATTTATGCGGGATCTTGGCTTGAAAGCTCTGGCGCGGTCTACGCAGAAAATCAAGCATTGCAATGGGTCGCGAGTTTGGCGAACTTTCCGACAACTAGTCGCGGTGTATTCGTTAGCGGGGGCACAGCCGGAAATCTCTCGGCATTGATCGCTGCTCGTTGGCGGTGGCGACAAAATGGTCAAGGCAAATTCGATGCAGTGCGACCTTTAATCGTTACCTCGTCTGGGTCTCACTCATCAGTCGGGTTGGCGGTTAACGCAATGGATGCCGATGTAGTCAAAGTTGTTGCCGATAAACAAGGTCGAATGTCAGGCGTTAACTTGCGCGCCGCTATCGCAAATCTAAGTGATCAAGATCGCAAACGAATTTCTGCGATCGTTGCAACTTCGGGCACAACAAACCTCGGCGTGATTGACGATCTCGTGGCAGCAGGCGATCAAGCGCGTGAACTCGGCACATGGTTCCATATTGACGGTGCATACGGGGCTGCCGCACTTTGTGCACCGAGTGTTCGACATCTGTTTGTTGGCATTGAAATGGCCGACAGCTTTATTGTTGATCCACACAAATGGTTATTCGGACCGTTTGATTGTTGCGCGTTAATTTACCGCGATCCAGATACGGCTCGTCGCGCGCATACTCAACGCGCTGAATATTTGGAAGTTTTGCAACAGCAGGATCTTGGTGATTCGCTTGCCAATCCTGCTGACATGGCTCATCATTTGTCGCGCCGAGCGCGTGGCCTACCGTTTTGGTTCAGCGTCGCCACTCACGGCACCGAAGCCTATGAAGAAGCAATGGAAATCACATTGCAGGTAACTCGTGAAGCGGCTCAAATAATCAAGAACATGTCGTTTCTTGAATTGTTGCTCGAGCCTGAACTGTCGATAATTGTTTTTAGGCGTAACGGCTGGACACCCCAGCAATACCAACAATGGAGCGACAAGATGCTCAACGAAGGGCGAGCATTCGTCGTGCCAACAACATGGAACGGAGAAACGGTGTTGAGATTTTGCATCATCAACCCGCGCACAACCATCGAAGAAGTTTCAGACATCATCAATTCGTTAGAGTAGGTTCATGCTCAAGTCAGTTCGCTCAGTAGTTCAGTTGCGCAAGTTCGAGTTCAATGGCGACAAGCGTCGATTAGCCGCATGTGGCGACCTCAAAGATTTGCGACTGCTCGCAAAACGCAATTTACCAGGCGGAGTTTTCGACTATTTTGACGGGGCCGCCGAAGACGAGTGGTCACTGCACAACAACAGTGCGGCGTTTTCGAAATTCGGATTGATCCCAAAAGTATTGCGTGATGTTTCGCAGATTGACACAGCAACCACAATCATGGGGCAGCCAGTACCGTTTCCGATTGCCCTCTCGCCAACTGGTTTCACTCGCATCGCCCATCCGCAAGGCGAACTTGCAGTAGCCCGTGTGGCTGGCAAAAATTCGTTGCCGTTTACTTTGTCTACACTCGGCACTCGCAGTATCGAAGAAGTCGCCGCAGTGGCGACTGGTCCGTTGTGGTATCAACTTTATGTGTGGCGAGATCGTGGGCTTTCGCGCGAACTTGTGCA
>CAMATY010000131.1 GCA_945861325.1 Ferrithrix thermotolerans DSM 19514 | reverse complement strand
CGAGGCTCGGTAGATAAAAATTCATTTCCAAAACTAGTTGTGATTTCTGTTCTCACTGCCGACAAAGCGTCATCGGCGAGGATCACATTGTCGGTACGCATATAGGTGATAAAACCACCTTCGTATAGCCCTTGCGCGAGACGCATTACTTCGCTCGCGGTTATCCGCAACTTATTGCCACCCTCTTGTTGCAGAGTGCTAGTCATAAACGGGGCACGAGGTGATTTGCGATATGGACGATCTTCGACACTGCGGACTGTCAGGTCTTTGGCTGCCAGACCGCTAACTAAATCGGTCGCTCGTGCTTCGGTAACAACTACGACGCCTTGTTTGACAACGCCGAGTGAGTCGAAGTCTTTGCCCGTTGCAATTCTGCTGCCATCGACAGATTGCAAACTTGCAGTAAATATAGGTGTAGTTGCACTGGTGGCTTCGAGGTCCCAATAACTGGCGGCAACATGAGCCATTCGTTCTTCTTCGCGTTCGACAACCAAGCGAATTGATGGGCTTTGCACGCGACCGGCTGACAATCCACGATTTACTTTGCGCCACAAAATAGGTGAAACCTCGTATCCGTAGAGGCGATCTAATATTCGTCGCGCTTCTGCGGCATCCACCAGTTTGTAGTCAATATCACGGGTGTGTTCAAGGGCTTCGCTGATCGCTGTTTTCGTGATTTCGTGAAACACCATCCGTTTGACGGGAACTTTTGGTTTGAGATACTCCATTAGGTGGGCAGCAATGGCTTCACCTTCACGGTCTTCGTCGGTTGCTAGATAAAGTTCGTCAGCATTTTTTAGAAGCGCTTTGAGTTCTTTAATAATTTGCTGGCCACGCTCTGTTAGTTCATAGTTTGGCTTAAAAGAATTCTCGACATCAACCGATAATCCTTTACTTGGAAGATCTGCGATGTGACCGACAGATGCGCGTACATCAAATCCGTCGCCAAGAAATTTGGAGATAGTTTTCGCCTTTGCTGGCGATTCAACTATTACGAGAGCGTTAGGCATATTGTTTCATCGTGAGAGGTCGGGTATTGACTTTTCTAGGTTATCCATTTTAATTCAAATGCACTATAGGTTGCTTCGGTAGCGTAAATGATGACATGCGACACAATTTGCAAGCACTCGGATGGAATCAAGCATTTGAAGTTGCAGCAAAAAATATTGATTCGTCTTTTATAATCGGTCGCGTTAGCCGACTAGATCGGGGATGGAGCACTATCAAGACGAGTGCAACATCAAACCCAGATGACATCATTCGAGTCAGAAATATCGGCGCAGACATTGCCGTTGGTGATTGGGTTGCTGTCGCTCCAGAACTCGATCGGATAGATCATGTGTTGCCAAGATATTCAGCACTGATTCGTCGCGCATCATCTGATGCAATTCGCGCCGAGCAACATGCCGTTGCAGCAAACATTGACACAGTATTTATAGTTCATGCGGCAACAAACGATTCAAATGAGCGACGAGTTGAGCGCGAATTAGTTTTGGCATTTGATAGTGGGGCGACACCAGTTTTGGTTTTAACTAAAAATGATTTATCAGCAGCACCAGAACATGTCGCCGCGTTGCGCGATGTCGCACGAGTTTGTGGAATTGCCTGCCATGTGGTGAGTGGATTAACTGGAGAAGGATTAGATGAGTTGGCCGAATATGCAACTGACCACCAGACAGTTGCGGTGCTTGGCGCCAGTGGCGTCGGCAAGTCGACACTGGTAAATCGACTTGTCGGAGATTCAAAACAGCAAGTAGGAGAAGTTCGACAAGGCGACCAACGAGGAAGGCATACGACAGTGGCTGCTGACCTAGTTGTGTTACCCAATGGCGGTTGGTTGATTGACACACCAGGTTTGCGAGCACTCAATTTATGGACGAGCGGCAGAGGAATCGAGCGGGCCTTTGCCGATATTTTCTTGCTTGCCGAAGACTGCAAATTTCGTGATTGTAAACACCAAGACGAACCGGGTTGTGCGGTTCGTGTGGCGATTGCTCGTGGCAAACTTTCTGTTGAGCGTCTTGAAAGTATGGGACGATTAGTTGCCGAAGAACTTGCGCTTGAAGAAGAACAAAAAGTTCGAGTAAGAATGTCGAATCGTAAAGGCATGCGCAAACTGAATTAGCTAATTAATTCGCGGGGCATAGAGACGCTTGCATGCAAAGTTAGTTCGTTGATCAACTTGCCAATTATCGGAAGGCTAATTTGACGCTGGTAGTTAAGTGTGACGCGGGCGAGTGTCTCGTTAAGTTCAACTTCAACATCTATATTTTCAAGAGTGATTGAATTTTCTACCGCGCTTACTGCAACCTGATTAGCGTTTTCGCTCGTGATATCGCCGAGTGAAATGGCCCGAGCAGCGGTTCGGGCAGCGTGACCGAGAGCAAGTTGATCATTGGCGACACTGCCGACTTGAACAATCGCCATTGAAAATAAAAACAAGAACGGTAGTACGAGTGCAAACTCAACTGTTGCTTGACCAGGTTCGGCAGTGCAGAGGTTCGGATCTCGTTTCAAGTTGAAACTTCTAGCCGACAGCATCTGTGCGATCGAATATTCCTGAGAGGACAGTATCGAAAAGTTCTCCGATTCGTCCTGCACCACCACCATCTGTTGCCCAAGAAATTACTAATAATGCAATCACTGCGGCCCCTAGTAACACAAGTGCATATTCAGTTGTGGCTTGACCACAATCATCTCGAAATTTGAACATCAGGATCGCTTTCTTTAGAAGAGTTGACCGGAAACAACGGTGAGAGAATTAACTAACAGTGGAACCATCGCCAACAACACGAATGACGGCAAGATGCAGCAAGTAAGTGGAAACAATAATTTCACTGGCAACTGGCGAGCAGCAATATCTTGCATTCTTTGGCGCTCGAGATGAGAGTGATATGCGAGTTGATCAAGAACCGAAGTGATCGGTAGTCCATCGCGATCGGCACTGAGCAGGATGTCGCAAAGTGGATAGACGCTCGTGCCGAGATCTAAACGAAGTGTTTGAATTACATCAGCAAATCGGGAACCACTTAGAAGTTGTGTATGCGCCTGGATTAAAGGTTTGTATAAATCTTTGTGTGCCCAATAATGAAGTTGTGCAACTGAAGTTGCTGGGCCGTGTCCCGCGCGAATAAGCACAAGCAGAATGTCAAGTAACTCTGGAATGTGAGCACTGATGTTTGGTTTCTTGGCTAGTTTCTTGGCTAGTTTCTCAGCTAGTTTTTTGCGTCCCCGAAAAACTAAACCGCCACCTACGGCTACCAAAACACAAAGCAAAATCATTTTGCAACCTGCGGAGAAATGATCGCCGACATCCACCGTCGACCTGCGAAATTAAACCCAATACCAAGCAACAAACACAACCAACCAGATCGGCTGAGAAATAGATAATGACGAACGGGACTGCTGGTGATTACGAGCCAAACTGCAACACCGAGTGGTGTCCAAGACAAAATTCGTGTTGAGAGTAGGGCTTGGGCTGCTTGTGCATATCGGTCATGAATGTGCACAACTCTTTGGCGAATCACAACTGCTGCGCGTTCGACGGCCATCACACCACCAACGCCGCCAGTTGCCGACAATTCAAGAGTTCTGATGACGAATGCTTGGTCATTTGTTGTCACGGTTTTAAGCAGTCGTTGAGCGACATCATCAACTGCTTCACCAACAGAACATGCACGAGCGAAACTTTGCAGTACTTGATCGGTGCACTGAGTTGTTTCGACTGCTGATTGAACTGCACGGGCCAGCGACTCTCCGAGACGAAGATGTCGCGCAGTTGTGTCTAACAGTTGTGCAAGTTCTTCAAGTTGAAGAACTGACGAACTCGTAATTTTTTGATTTGAATCGGTGCCTCGCAAACC
>CAMATY010000130.1 GCA_945861325.1 Ferrithrix thermotolerans DSM 19514 | reverse complement strand
TTTGCTTTGTGTCTCGATAATGCAGTGATTTCAACATTGATTAGCGAAGCCGGCTCAACTACTTTCCCGGTTGCATTACTTGGTGCAACTCGCAGCACAATCAAACCATTTTGGGGTGTAGGTGCTGTGCTGTTATTTGTAGTCACGCTCAGCGCATTATGGTTTTTGGCAGTTATCTTGCGTCGTGGTGGAGACTCGGCGAGCAAGATCGCTGCGACTTTCACTGGTTCGTGATTTCGTCAGTTTCTGTTTAGTGATATAGGTAGGTATAAAAATTTCAAATCACTACGAAATTCTTGGAGTTAAATCGACTGCGTCAGTCAAAGAAATTCGTGCGGCGCATCGCGAGATGGTTCGCAAACTTCACCCAGATGCGATTGGTTTGCAATCCGCAGATTTGTCATTGGCACTTAGTGCGGTAAGCCATGCCTGGAGTGTTTTGGGTGACCCCGCAACCCGTCGCGAATACGACAAATCTTTGGCTCAACAGTCAGCACCAAAGAGATCAGATAAGTCGTACAAATCTGCAGGTTCGAAAAGTAAGCCATTAGATGATTTTGTTGAAGAACCGGATTTTGAGATCCCACGGATAATTGTCAGAGCTCAGTTTCCTTGGAGATTCATGCTGACTTTGATTGGCATCGGTGCACTATTGATTTTGGCTTTGCGATCAACCGTGTCAACTAATATTCCGCAAGGACCTGATTCTCTGATTCAAAGCGGGTCATGCGTCGCGCTAGACGCAACTCAAGCGGTCTATGAGGTTTCGTGTGATCAACCCAACGATGGGGTTGTGCGGCAACTCATCGGGTTCGACATGACCTGCCCAAGTGACACCTTTGGTTATCGTGACCGACAGGGAATGGGAATCGCCTGTCTCGAACCGTGATGCCGTCTATTGTTTAGGCATGTCGCGTCACTGTGAACGGCCAAGTTGCTCGAAAATGGGTGAGGTCATCTATTCAGTAGATATTCCGCGGCTGTTTGTGACGATTAACTTTCCTGATTTAAATGATCTCACGCCGATAAATCTTTTGTGTCGTCGACATGCTGACTCGCTCGTAGTTCCGAGAGGTTGGACTGTCATTGACAACCGTGAAGAGCGACAGAGATTATTTAGTGCGCCAATAACTCAAGAAATTATCAAAAGCAATCCACGAAGAGTAGATAGACAACAAGATATTTCTGAAGTCTTGGAACCTAAAGAAAGAACAGACGATGCTGTAGAACCGGCGACTGCTGCAAACTTATTTGATTTCGTAAATGACGAAGTTGTGTTTGAGACAACAGATCGCGAATCAACTGATGTCACTGCTGAACTTACTCAACTGATGGACACTCAAGCCACCGAAGCCCTGCCGTGGACACCACAGTTTGATCGAAGTGGAGATCTAGACGGGAAACTCCGCGCTCGTGGAAGGTTGCTTGGTCGCGCGTTTGGGCATTTTGAAGAGAGTAGTCAGACAAGTGAGACAAGTCTTGATCTTGTAGATTCAGACCACGATCAGTCGCACCCAGAATACTAAAAGGATTTGAGAAGTTCGAAATGGATGTTGTCGCCACGGTAGATGTGCCAGTGTCGGTTGAAATACTTTTCAACTATATTTCTGATCTTGCAAATTACGAGTCATGGCTTCAAATGGTTCACAGCGCCAAATTGCAAGAAGATAAGTCATGGTCAGTTGAACTTCGGGCGCGGCTCGGACCATTCGCGCGATCTAAGCGCTTGCGAATGGTTCGTTCAAGTTTTGATAAGCCAAGTTTTGTTGTGTTCGAACGAGCCGAAATAGACGGTCGCAAACATTCGCAGTGGGTGCTGAGTGCGACAGTTTCAAGTACAGCGACGGGATCTTGCCTGACTATGAACTTGCACTACTCGGGAAGTTTATTTACCGGCGGATTATTAGAGCGTGCGCTTGCTGACCAAATTACACAAGGCCGAGAGAAACTTATCCGACTATTGATCGAGAAGTAATTGTTACTGGCTGACCGGCTGCCAATTGACCACATGCGGCATCAATATCAGTACCACGATTGCGGCGCACCGTCGCATTAACACCGAGGTCTTCGAGTTGCATTGCAAATTCACGGACATCCTCTGGGGCTGTTCCTTTTGTCAAATATCCTGGCGTCGGATTCAGCGGAATTAAATTGACGTGAGCGCTGGGCTTGAGACTCTTGCAGAGTTTGGCAAGTTCGCGAGCGTCGCGTGGTGTGTCGTTGACATCTTTAATTAATGCCCATTCAAAACTTATTCGACGATTTTTCTTGGCAAGATATTTGCGACATGCTTGCATTAAATCTTCGATTGGATAGCGCTTATTGATTGGAACAAGTTCGTTTCGCAACTCATTTCGCGCTGCGTGAAGTGAGACGGCAAGATTAACTGGCAGTGGTCGTTCGGCGAGTGTGTTAATGCCAGGGATTATTCCAACAGTTGAAATAGTTAAATGTCGAGCAGAGATACCAATGGCTTCGTGAATTCGCGTGACTGCTTGCCACACGGCTTCTTCGTTTGCAAGTGGCTCACCCATGCCCATGAACACAACATTGGCAAGTCGCTGATCACGAGCGGCACTCGTGCGTGCAGCGTGGACAACTTGCTCGACTATTTCGCCCGAGGTGAGTTGGCGTGTGAAACCTGCTTGACCTGTGGCGCAAAACCCGCACGCCATTGCACAGCCGGCTTGTGTGCTGACGCAGACTGTCGCACGATCGGCATAGTGCATTAGCACCGATTCAATTTTGTGCCCATCGTTAGCGAGTTGCCAAAGAAACTTTGTTGTGTCGCCACGATCACTGGTGCTTGATGTAACTGGCACAAGGCTGCTGGGCAATGCTGCATCTAGGCGTGCACGAAGATCTTTTGAGATAGTTGTTATCTCAAGTGGCTCCTGAAATTCTGTATATAAACCTTGCCAAACTTGGTCAAGCCGATATTTCGGACCATCGCCAAGCAACGCCGCAATCTCATCTCGACTCGCGTCGTATCTCGTCTGGATCAACTTCTCAGCCACAAGTGCTAGCCCTGTTCACAAAAGATCCTGATACTTTCTTAAAAAAGACGGCGAAATTTTAACTTTTGGATTCTTTCCAAGTCGGGTTTCGAGCGGATAACAATTATAGAACTTTGTTTGTAATTCTTCATCAAAATCTGACAAAACAAGTTTTCCGTCAATCCAGTCGTTCATTTCAATCACCGCATCCAATATTTCTTCAGGGGTGTTTGGAATTGGCTCTAGACCTAGTTGATTGAGTAATTTATCGTCTGCCCACTTTTGGCCACCGATCGCTCTTTGCTCAAACTTGACTAATTGTGAGTTTTGCCTAATCTTTAGCAATGTAAAAGTGAATAATCCTTGTCGCATTACTTGTAATTGGTCAGCCTTAAATCCGAATTCATAAGTGTCGGTACAAGCAATTGGTTTATTCCTCGCAGAAAAAAATACCCACGAACCCGTGGCTGCATTAATTGCAAATTTGCACTGTGCACCAAGGACAACATCTCCGAGTTCCGATCTTGCTTCGGTTGCGTAATCAATAATCATCGGATGCCTATCTTTTGGTAACGGCGCTGAAACTACGGAACCAACACGGACTACATAGATACCCAATTCGGCAAGGTGAGTTGCGGCCAAGATGTAGTTCGCAATGTTGACATTTCGCGAGTCGTTGGCTTGGTGCCGTAAATCTTGACCATAACCAGCTTCAGAAGTTATTGACGCATAGTACCTCGCGTCTTTAACCCCTAGGCATACAAATTCGGCGCCTTCGGGGATATCAAGTTGACGCATAAGATTTTTCCCAAATTCAACTTCGGCTTTGTTGAGTGTTGTTGCTGGTTCGAGTGACCAAAGCAATCGATGTTCTTGCAATTCCGGTGTGAAACGACGCTTC
>CAMATY010000129.1 GCA_945861325.1 Ferrithrix thermotolerans DSM 19514 | reverse complement strand
CCACCAATTGGCGAGCGGGTCGAAGGATTGCGCAACTTGGATGATGGTTATATCCCGCCCGTTTTTGACAAGTGGCACGGCAGAAGCATTCTTGATCGCAAACGAGTGGTGCGACCGCGCGAAAGTCTTGAATGCACGCGACGCCTGGTGCGCGAATGCGGAATTTTCGCTGGAATCTCATCGGGTGCATCTTTGGCAGGAGCCCTTAAAGTTGCAAGCGAAGTTGATTTGAATACAGAGAACGAAACAGTGATCGTGTTTATTGTTTGTGACGGTGGATGGAAGTATCTCTCAACTGGCGCATACACAGATGATCTAGACAAAGCTGAAGCAGCAGCAGAAAAGATCATCTACTTTTAGCACGCTGTGCATTGACTAGTCTTAATTATGTTTCGGTACAGGTTCAGAATTTGTGTGCTGGCAGTTTTAGCTTTTGTTGGTTACTCAAACTTTCCGTTGACAGCAAGTGAGTCCGAGTTCAACTATCCACGCACATCTGTAGGCGAAAATCCAAAGTATGCGGCTCTGGCTGCCGAAGTTGGGGCGCAATCAGCATCGTGCATGGTGGTGCAAGAAGGTAAAACAATTGTCGGTGAATGGTACTGGGAAGGCAGAACACCCCAGACTCTTTCTGAGGGTTTTTCGACAATGAAGTCAGTAACTGCGACTTTGGTGGGTATCGCCCAAACACAAAAGAAATTGAACATCAATCAAAAAGCATCTGACTTTATTACCGAATGGAAGGGCACTTCGAGTGAGTCAATAACAATTCGTCAGTTATTGTCAATGACGTCGGGTCGCAGAGAAGTTTTTAACGGTAACCCGCTAGCCGATAACCAACAGATTGCAATCAATGTTGGCCAGGAGACAACTCCAGGAACGAACTGGCGATATACAAATACGACTTTGCAAGTTCTTGAGACTGTGCTTGAAAGAGCCGTAGGTGGTTCGGTTAAGTCTTTTGCCAAGAAGAATTTACTGACTCCACTTGGAATGAAATCAAAACTAACTGAAGACGGTGGCTCAAACCTATTTATGTTTGCGTTTTGGGATACCTCTTGTCGTGATTTGGCAAAACTAGTTCAGCTTTATCTGCAAAACGGAAAATGGAACAACAAACAGATTTTGTCAGCCGAATTTGTTAACGACGCTCGGACATCTTCAAGTGCGCTAAACCAAAACTATGGACTTTTGTGGTGGCTAAATCGTGCAGGCACTACCAAATCAACTTCGGCGAATGCTCAAACTCGAATTGGTCCGCGTTATCAAACTGCACCATTAGATATGTTCGAGGCTGTTGGTGCATGTGGGCAAACGGCAATGGGATTCCCGACTCAAAATTTGATAATAACTTTCATGCGTACAAAGACGCTGTTTGAAGCACTCGGTTGCGGCAACGACCCACAGACGAGCGCCCTCAATAAAATCGGCTCAAAAGTTTTTGAACTCGTCAAATAAACGCGGGTAACTCGTAGTTTTCAATCATCGGCCCGCGACGAGAACAAACAAACCCAGCACGACAATCGCGGCAGAAGTCAAGCGACGTTTGTGATCGTCTTCCTTCAGGTATTTCCAACCAGCCAGTGCGGCGATGACCACGCTAGATTCGCGCATCGTTGCAACATACCCAACGGGAGCAAGAGTAAATGCGTAAACGATCAATGAATAGCCGACAAGCGACATCGCGCCGCCTGCCGCCGCGGGCTTCCACGAACTTTTCATGAATCCGCGAAGCTGACTCGCTCGGGTGAACAATGCCCAAATTGAAATCGTGATCGCACCACTTATGAAGACTGAAAGTGCAAAGGCGACTGAGTTCGAATTTCTCGCTCCATACGCATCAACAACCGAATAAACGCCAATCGTTGTGGCGACACCCAGTGCGGGCAAAATGTTGGTGATTTGTTGATTCAAAACTAAAACCCAAAGACCAAAAACTACGACGGCGATACCGAAAATACTGAGGGCAGAAAGTTTGTCGTCAAGAAAAATCAAACCAAGTACGGTGGCGCTGACTGCACCTGCCCCACGTGCGATTGGGTAAGTCAATGAAAAATCATTTTTGTCGTATGCATGTGCTAGCAACAACACGTAGGGCAAATGTCCACATCCACTTGCAATTGACCACCACCAAGCGATGTTGGGTAGTCCGTCGACGAACGACCAAACAATCAGAGTGGTCAGCGCCAGCGAACCAGCAAAAGCGAATTGCGCCCAGAGTGCGAGAAATCGATCACCCGTTTGTTTGACGACAATGTTCCATGAAGCATGTAAAACAGCCGCCATGAGTGCGAGGAATGCGGCGAGAAGCACACCTCAGTTTAAAGCATCGTGTGGGATCAAGTGTTTCTTGGAAAGTGTTGATAGAAATCGTTCTCGGTAACGGCGTAGCGTAATGTGAAATGAAAATGATCAATGATCGCCCGATTGGGATGTTTGACTCAGGTTTCGGTGGTCTTACAGTCGCTCGCGCACTAATTGACATGATGCCAAGAGAGAATCTCGTATATATAGGTGACACGGGGCGTTATCCGTATGGTAATAAATCTGCCAGCGACGTTCGGAACTATGCACTTGAAATCGCAACCAGTTTGGTTCACGACTTCAATGTCAAAATGATTGTCGTGGCGTGCAACACTGCGGCATCTGTGGCCCTCAAGGAACTTCAGCAAACATTGCCGGTGCCCGTTATTGGTGTTATTGAGCCAGGGGTGCGAGCATTATTGCGCGTGACACGCAACAAAAAAGTTGGCGTGATTGGCACTGTCGGCACAATTTCGTCGGGTGCTTATGACCAAGCAATTTCTGCAACAAAGGCACAAGTAAAACTAACTTCTGCGGCTTGCCCGGGGTTCGTTGAATTCGTTGAACGCGATCAAATCACTGGCGATGAAGTTTTAACATTGGCAGAAAAATTATTAGGTCCGATTCGCGACTCTGGTGTCGATACATTGTTGCTCGGTTGCACCCATTACCCATATCTTTCGTTTGTGATCAGTCAAGTCATGGGACAAGATGTTGCGCTCGTAAATAGTGCCGATGAAACAGCATTGGTTGTGCAAGAGTCACTGTTGAAAAACAATATTGCCCGTAGCGTGAGTTCTTCTAGCAAGGGCGAGCACGAGTTTTACTCGTCTGGCGATGTTCAGCAATTTGCCGAACTTGGCAGGCGATTCTTGGGTCCAGAGCTATCTGCTGCAAAATATTGGCAAACCAAATCTAACTAAAATGGAGAAAAAATGACACGACCAGACGGACGACAATTCAACGAACTTCGAAATCTGAAATTTGAACGCGATTTCACTGAAATGGCCGCAGGCTCGGTGCTTGTCTCATTTGGAAAAACCCGCGTGTTATGTACCGCATCAATCGACGAAGATGTGCCGCGTTGGATGAAGGGTAAAAACAAAGGTTGGGTCACTGCCGAATATTCAATGTTGCCTGGTTCAACACCTGACCGTAATGATCGTGAAGCAGCCAAAGGGAAACAAGGTGGTCGCACTATTGAGATTCAACGGCTAATAGGCCGTGCACTTCGTTCGGCATGTGATATGACTTTGCTCGGTGAGCGTCAAGTGATTGTTGATTGCGATGTACTGCAAGCAGATGGGGGCACTCGAACTGCCAGTATCTGTGGCGCATATATTGCATTGCATGATGCCCTGACGCGCGTGATGCAAAACGGCTTGATCAAAGCCCACCCGTTGCATTCGTTGTGCGCGGCTGTGAGCGTCGGCATTCATAATGGCCAGGCAGTTTTGGACCTTCCATATGTTGAAGACAGTTCTGCCGAAGTTGATATGAATGTTGTGATGTTGCAGGGTCATGATGGCACTGAAGCAAAGTTTGTTGAAGTGCAAGGCACTGCTGAAGGCGCAGCGTTTAGTCAGACACAACTTGCTGAGCTACTTGCATTAGCGACAAGTGGATTGAACGAA
>CAMATY010000128.1 GCA_945861325.1 Ferrithrix thermotolerans DSM 19514 | reverse complement strand
AACATTGATGACGCTCGGGCGAGAGTTGCGAATCAATCGTCCCGCGAACAGCGCAAAGCAATCGCTAATTTTATAATCGATAATTCTGGCGATCGAAAAGCACTCGACTTACAAGTTGATGCGGCATGGTCTTGGATTACTGCTCTGAAATGAGTGACCGAAAGTTTGTCGTAGACTCACCATTCTCTCCGGCGGGGGATCAGCCTGAGGCAATCGAAAAACTTGCGCAAGGTGTAAATCGTGGCGACAGATTTCAGACTCTTTTAGGAATTACGGGTTCGGGTAAGTCTGCAACTATTGCCTGGACAATTGAAAAGGTACAGCGACCAACCCTGATTCTTGCGCCGAACAAATCGCTCGCAGCGCAACTTGCTCAAGAGATGCGAGAGTTTTTTCCGAATAATCGTGTTGAGTATTTCGTCAGCTACTACGACTACTACCAACCTGAGGCGTACATCGCGTCGAGTGATACTTTCATCGAGAAAGACTCATCTATCAACGACGAGATTGATCGATTGCGTCATTCGGCAACAGCAGCACTTTTGACTCGGCGTGACACGATTGTTGTGGCGTCTGTTAGTTGCATCTATGGCATGGGTGATCCTGGTGAATATCGGGGCAACTTGCTTGAACTGCATGTCGGCGTCGACTATGACCAACGAAGTATTTTGGCTCGGCTTGTTGGTTTGCAATATGACCGCAATGATTTGACGCTCGGTCGCGGAAACTTTCGTGTGCGCGGCGACACGATCGAGGTTCATCCGGCGTATGAAGAAACCGTTACTCGTTTCGAGATGTTTGGCGACACAGTTGAGCGAATCACAGTAGTTGACCCACTAACAGGTGAAACTCTTCGCGATCTGACTGAGGTCGTCGTGTTTCCCGCGACCCACTATGTCGCTGGCGAGGAGCGAATGAAAACTGCGATGGCAAAAATAGAAATTGAACTCGCCGATCGTCTCAAGGTATTTGAATCACAAGGCAAACTGCTCGAAGCACAAAGAATTCGAATGCGAACAATGTTCGATCTTGAAATGATGAAAGAAGTTGGATACTGCAACGGTATTGAGAACTACTCAATGCATATTGATGGACGAAATCATGGTGAACCACCATTTACGCTGCTGGACTATTTTCCGAAGGACTTCTTGCTTGTAATCGATGAAAGTCATGTCGCAGTGCCGCAATTACATGGACAATTTGCGGGAGACAGAAGTCGTAAACAGACTCTCGTCGAGCACGGGTTTCGGTTGCCATCTGCGATTGACAATCGGCCGCTGCAATTTGAGGAGACAATGGAGCGCCTCAACCAATGTATTTTTCTTTCTGCCACACCAGCGAAATTTGAACTCGGATTGAGCGACCAGATTGTTGAGCAAATCGTACGTCCAACTGGATTGATCGACCCAGAAGTAATGGTGCGTCCAACGACTGGTCAAATTGATGACTTGATAGAGATGATCAAATTGAAAACCGCGAATGGTGACCGAACGCTCGTAACAACTCTGACAAAAAAAATGTCTGAAGATCTTTCCGAATATCTAATTGAGCAGGGTCTGCGAGTCAGATATTTGCATTCAAATATCGACACGATTGAAAGAATTGAAATTTTGCGTGCATTGCGACTTGGCGAGTTTGATGTGTTGGTCGGTATCAACTTATTGCGTGAGGGACTCGACTTGCCAGAGGTTTCGTTAGTTGCAATTTTGGATGCTGACAAGCAGGGCTTTCTTCGTAGTCAGACTTCACTTATCCAAATGATCGGACGCGCCGCACGAAATGTTGATGGTCAAGTGATTATGTACGCCGATAATCGAACACCCGCTATGGAATTCGCAATTTCTGAAACTGCTAGACGACGTGAATTACAGATCGCGTACAACCTTAAACACGGAATCGATCCACAAACCGTGCGAAAGGCGATCGGCGATATTCTCTCAATTCTCCGACCTGCCTCGGCGGGTGCCAACGGGGCTCCTTACCCAGGCAAAGGGAAGCGCAAAGATCATGAGCGCGACAAGGTAGTGCGTGAACTTCGAGCATTGCCTCAAGATGAGTTGGCCCGACTGATCGCCACCCTTGAAGAAGAAATGAATCAAGCAGCCGAAGAATTGCGTTTCGAATATGCCGCCCGACTGCGCGATGAAATTAAAGAATTAAAGCGCGAGTTACGGGATGCGCACTAAGCCTTTGTAGCCTTCGGGTGGTGGTAAATCAGATAATCGTTCGTGGTGCTCGTGAGCACAACTTGAAAAATATCAATGTCGAATTGCCACGCGACAAATTGATCGTGATCACCGGACTTTCGGGATCGGGCAAGTCAAGTTTGGCGTTTGACACAATTTATGCCGAAGGGCAGAGGCGTTATGTTGAATCTCTAAGTTCTTACGCCCGCCAGTTTCTGGGGCAAATGGATAAACCGGATGTTGATTTGATTGATGGTTTATCGCCTGCGATTTCGATAGATCAAAAGTCGTCATCTAGAAATCCACGCTCAACTGTCGGAACGATCACCGAGGTTTACGACTATCTGAGATTGTTGTATGCACGCATCGGAGTTCAGCATTGTCCGAAAGATATGACACAACTTTCTCGCCAGACTCCACAGCAGATTGTCGACCGAATTTTGAAACTTCCAGAAGGAACTCGGTTTCAAGTGTTGGCGCCAGTTGTTCGTGGAAGAAAAGGTGAATATGACACGCTGCTACAAGAGTTGGCGGCACAAGGGTTTTCTCGGGCGCGAGTCGACGGTGAAGTCGTCGAGATAAGTGAATTTCTGAAAAAAGATAAGCGCTTGGCAAAATATGAGCAACATCGAATCGACATCATCGTTGACCGACTGGTTCGTAAGGACAACATCAGCCGCAGATTGACAGATTCACTTGAAACTGCACTTCGACTCGCTGATGGTGTGGCCGAAATTGAGTTGGTTGAAGGTGGTGAGCCGATCACAGTGAGCCAACATTTGGCATGTCCTAAGTGTGGAACAAGCTTCGAAGAACTAGCGCCGAGAAATTTCTCGTTTAATTCGCCATATGGTGCGTGTGAAACTTGTTTGGGCCTTGGCACAAAATATGAGGTCGATATAGATCTTGTTGTTCCAGATCCAAACTTGAGCATCAACGAAGGTGCGATTGCTCCATGGCGATCTGCTCACACCCAATATTTCACTCGAATGCTTGAAGCAGTTGCTGACCGCTTTGAAATTGATCTAGATAAGAAATGGTCGAAATTGACTGTCAAAGCACAAAAGATCGTGATGAACGGCGTCGACGACAACATGATGATCAAATATCGCAACCGTTACGGACGAACTCGAGAGTACAGCACATCGTACGAGGGTGTAATTCCGTGGATCAAGCGTCGACATGAAAGTGCCGAAAGTGATAATGCGCGCGAACAATTTGAAAGCTATATGCGTGAAGTGCCTTGCCCAAAGTGCAAAGGAGCACGACTGAAGCCATCCTCATTAGCGGTGCTCGTTGACGGAAAACATATTTCTGAAGTGTGTGCGATGTCAATCGCCGAATCTGCCAAGTTTTTGGCGAGTTTTGAACTATCTGACCGCGACAGGATGATCGCCGAACGAATCACGAAAGAGATCAATGCTCGACTCGGTTTCTTATTGGATGTTGGTCTTGATTATCTAACTCTTTCCAGGGCGGCCGCAACACTGGCTGGCGGAGAAGCGCAGCGAATTCGTCTTGCAAGTCAGATCGGCTCTGGGCTCGTTGGCACGCTGTATGTTCTCGACGAACCAAGCATTGGCTTGCATCAACGCGATAATCATCGTTTGATAGAAACCTTGCAGCGACTGCGCGATCTCGGCAACACGGTGATTGTGGTTGAGCACGATGAAGACACGATTCGGTCTTGTGATTGGCTAGTTGATATCGGTCCTGGCGCTGGTGAACACGGTGGTCAGGTTGTGTACAGCGGTG
>CAMATY010000127.1 GCA_945861325.1 Ferrithrix thermotolerans DSM 19514 | reverse complement strand
TGCTTTTAAAAATATGTATTTAGATACGTCGATTGTCGATCGCGTCTCAGAAACATTCTGGCAAATTATTGATGAGCAGCATGCGCGCGGCGAAGCCAAAGGCGATCATTACGCAAAGCCTGGTTCGAACGACCGTGTCTGGAATGTGCAAGAAAAACTCGCGCTTCGTGACCCCGATGCATTTGTCGACTACTACCGCAATGACTTTCTCACGCTAGTTGCGACGGCATGGCTCGGGCCTGGTTATCAGGTGACGACACAAGTAAATGTCGTTAACCCTGGTGGTGACGCGCAACAACCACATCGCGACTATCACCTCGGCTTCATGACCGATGAACAGGCGATCGAGTTTCCGGTGCATGTTCACGGTGTTTCGCCGTTGATAACTCTGCAGGGTGCGGTTGCGCACACTGACATGCCACGCGAAACCGGTCCAACGATGTACTTGCCGCACTCACAAAAAATGGTTTCGGGTTATGTCGCGTGGCGCAATGAGTCAGTCAAAAAATATTTTGCCGAGAGCTATTCGCAGTTGCCACTGAAAAAAGGTGATGGCGCTTTCTTTAATCCGGCACTGCTACACGCTGCCGGTACGAACCAAACAAAAGACATAAAGCGGATGGCAAATCTCACGCAAATCGGCTCGGCGTTCGGGCGCACGCTCGAATCTGTTGATCGTGAGCAAATGTCGAATGCTATTTATCCCGTTCTGCGAGCACGCAAAGCAGCCGGTTGGTCTGAACACGAACTCAAAACAGTGATCGCTGCTAGCGCCGAGGGCTACGCATTTCCGACAAATCTTGACCACGATCCGCCGCTCAAGGGTTTGGCGCCACAATCGCAAGCTGATTTTGTTTGGCAGGCACTCGTGAGCGATCAGACCCCTGAGCAACTTCGCAAAACCCTCGCGGCGCTGGTCGAGCGTCAAAAGACAGATCGTGCCTAATCGGCTAATCTAGAAATAACTAAGAAACTCGCCATCGGGTTTCAAAAACGGAGAATCAAATGGCTAACAAAGAACAAAAAGGCAATGCGAACAACAAAAAAGTCGCCAAGCTCTCGCTCAAAGAGAAGCGTCTAAAGAAGCAAGAAAAAAAGAAGCACTAGTCCGAGGCTGCGCTCTTTGCTCTCGCAGTTATTCGTTGCCTTGGCAGCGCGATAACTGATTGTTGTCGGCGGTGACCAAGCCAAGCGCGTCGACGAAGTTAATCGCCGTGCAGAACTCGCCGTGCAAATTAGCAACCGTCATTGCATGCACAAGTTCAGGGTCGCGATCGACGCCGTCGGGGCCAATGCGATTTGACGCTGAGCAGCAGTCTTCGACTAGATATGTGTCGAAGCCGAGATTGCCAGCCATTCGTGTCGTCGTCTCGACGCAAAAGTTTGTGAAGAAACCAACGATTGCAAGCCGTGAGATGTTGGCACGGCGCAATTGAATTTCGAGGTCTGTGCCGATGAAGCCAGAATTGACATCTTTCTCGACAACGATTTCGCCCTTGACCGGTTCAAAGCCAGGTTTTTGAGCGCCGGTTGGCAATGAAAACTTGAGTGGCGAGGCCGCCTCGCGCGAATCGTGGCGGGTGAACGCAACTTGAAGTTTCGCTTCGCGCCAACCCGCCAATAGCGGCAACATTTTGTCTTCTGCGTCGGGGTTGTTTCGCCGACCATTTGATCCGCCCCAATGAGTTAGAACATCGACGCCAACCTGAACATCAATCAGCAAGAGCGCTGTCTCTGGTCCAAATTTTCGGATCATCACGACGATCTTACGCCATACCTTGAAATTTCTGGTGAGTCTGATATTCTCGGAGCAATGGCAAAAGCCAGAGTCAACCCTCAGATTAAACAGGAGAAATCATGTTACGAAAACTTAAAGCACTTGGATTCAGCGCAAATCTTTCATATGCGCTCGGATTTATATCAGTAATTGCCAGCATCGTCATTTGGATCACACAAGGTGGCGTAGAAGGCGAAACATCAGGCGAACTATTGGGCATATTTGTCGGACTCTGGGCACCAACATTTATGGCACTCGGAAACGGCATCGACAATTTGTCAGACACTAAATAATCGAATCGCGTATTAAGCGAATCGAGTTTTAGTTCGAATTACAGTCGGGTGACACTTGCGATTAAAACTGCAAGTGACACAGCGATTACTACGACTGGTGCTATCAATTTTTGAATGCTCTGCATATAAACAGTTAAGCACGCTTTTTGGCGGTGAACTAGTATCGGGCGCTTGGGTCAGCAAAATTCTGAGATTGAGAAACTGAAGAAAAAGTATTTACACCCTCCAAATCAGATGGGTTTGGCGCGGGTCAAGACCTTTGTTCTTGAGAATAGTTCGGCGTGGCTTGTGGTTGCGCTGTTACGGCGTTTCGTGACCAAGAGTGACTATCAATCAAAGCGCGAGTCAGTTACTTTCTTTCAGCACGCCAATGTGGCATATGGGGCGCATAAGCAGCGCCGCTCGGTGCGGTTATTGCGTGTGGCGTTTGGGTTGCTCGGCGATGAGCTTCCGATGTCTTATGTGCGGCTGATTATTGGTGCGACTAACCAGACGCAGCGAGATTTGTCGCGGCGTGGTGCGCTGTCGAGAGAAATCCTTGACGCGACCAAGGCGTTGGCGATCGATATCACCGATGCAACGGGCTGGTATCAGTTGTCGCGTGGTTTATTTAGTGTCGGATACTTTCGGGCTGCGTGGGTCGCGCGCGAAAACTCAATTGTGCTTTCAATTCGTGAAGGCGAGGCTGCGGGGGCTGGTGCCAATGCGGTTGGTCGCGCGATTCAAGCCCATCTTGAACGACGCAACTTTGCCGAAGTTGAAGCGTTGCTCGCTAAATCGGTAGGGCAGATAACAGATTCTGGTCTGCGCGATATTCGTGACTACCTAGACATAATGCAAAACAAGTATGTGATGCCACCGCTTGATTCAAACTCTCCAAGTTTCGATGCTGAAAAACTATTCAGCGAACTAATCACCGGAAAATCTGTCGCTCTCGTCGGCCGAGGCAGCCCCTCCGGTCAGTACGGCAACGAAATCGACTCGGCTGATACTGTTTTCCGTCTCAAATACATGGGTAAGCAGTACCTTGGGCTACAAAAATTCCACGGCCACCGCTGCGATGTTTCGCAGTTTAACTCTCTTGACGCATTGATTGAATTATCGGAAATTGGACAACCGCAAGAACTTGTTGAAGATCTGAAGTTAGTTCTTTGTGTGACTCCCGTGCCTCAAGTGAGTCTTCAAGGTAAACCTATTTTACAAACTATTAGTGTCGAGACTTTGTACAGAACCACCTGTGTTTCAGGAATGCGCTCGCTTTCCCAGGCAATGCGTTTTGCTCCTAAATCGTTGAAAGTTTTTGGATTTGACTTTTATTCGAAAGTTGAATTTTATAGTTTTGAAACACTCAAATTTTTGCAGTCGGGGTCACCAGTTTTTGCTGATCCCTATATGCATCAATTTAAAGGTCACATATCAAGAGACGAGATACCATGGTCTTTTTCAGGCCATGATCCGGTGTCGAATTTTTGTTTTGCGCAGAATTTGTATCAGGCGGGGATGTTTGAGATCGAGCCGTTTGGAGCGAGTATCTTGGCATTGACGTCGTATCAATATGTCGAGCGACTCGAAGAAATGCTCGGCGACTGGTAGTTGGACAATCGCATCGCTGTGCTGAAAGTAGTTTTAATCTAAAGCAAAAGTAGTCCTGTCAACAAGGTGTGTCGACTGATCTGCCTTCGTGAGAAAGCAGTTGCCGACAACGAGAATTTCAATATCCGTGCGCATGAAACACCGCAGTGCATCCTCTGGGCTTTCAACAATTGGTTCGCCGCGAACGTTGAAAGATGTGTTCACAAGCACTGGGCATCCAGTAAGTTTTTTGAATTCTGAGATGAGGTCATGAAATCTAGGATTTATGTCTTTTGAAACCGTATGGATGCGTGCT
>CAMATY010000126.1 GCA_945861325.1 Ferrithrix thermotolerans DSM 19514 | reverse complement strand
GTCGCGAGATCAAAGCGTCATTAAAAATCAATCGTGCAAAACTGAGGCGATATGGTTTTGTGTTTTTACTAGGGCTCATTATTTTTCATTTGAAAGTGCACACACTCGCTCCACAAACGATCGTTTCGAAATTACTCAGTGGCAAATTTTATTCACTTGTTGGTGATTCACCGCTACTTTTCCTAGGGTTCCTAGGTGGGTCAATTCAACTTGGCTCACCAGATTTTGCGCCACCCTCCGCAGTTTTGATTTTGATGGGAGTTGGATTAGCAGCATTCATTGGTGCCGTACTTAGGTATGTTCCGCTTGCGGTGAAAGTCATTGCCAGTGTTGGAACAAGCTTGATATTTGCTTTGGCATATTTTTATGTCGACGGAGCAATAGGTGCGGTGAGCCGCTATTTGATGGCAATATATTTATTGGTCTTAGTGATGCTTGCGTCAAGCGCAGCACTTGGAATTAGATCAACCAATTTCAAAATTTCTAAATCCTCTCGGGTAACAATATTTATTGCGATTTCGCTAGCGCAATCTCTGTCACTACATCAGTCAATTCGAAGATATGTCACTGGAACTAATTTCTCTGGCTGGAACCTCAATAAAGGTGCTGAGTGGTGGTGGATCAATGGTCCGTCTCCACTTTCTGTTTGGACAATCGGTTCTGTTTCGTTTGCGGTAGCAATTTTTATAATTCTTCAAATGACTAATCGGGCAACAAAATGAAACGAGTTTTCATCCCAGTTGTAATGTCGTTTGCGGTGATAACAACTAGTTTTATTTTTTGGGCTGAGAGCAACTTCGACAATCCAACCAGTCATGTGCAAACCCCTGTCGGCTATTGGCGAGTTAGTGATATCAAAAAACTATTTGATGGTCAGCAGAAAAATTCAACTGGTTCTGAGATTAAAGTTTCACTAACTGCTCAGATTGCTGGAGTTGATTACCTAGATAACGGGGTCTATTTGATGTCAATGAGTGGTCTGTCAAGTTTCAGCACGCTCACAAAGGTTGGCTCGGGCGAAGAAATGTTTTTTTCGCATCAGGGCGATTTATTCAATAAATGGGATGATATTTATGTTGGTGGTGCTAAAGCTTTATTGGTTGCGATCAACGCCGACACGCTAAAGCCTGAGGTCTATCCAATCGTCATCTATACGCCTGACTTTGATTCAGGGCAAAGCGAACTTGCTGTTTATGTCCGAGCACTTGGACCTGATGAGTCAGCCGAACAACTCTTTAATCTTTACCCAACCAAGTTGCCAGTTACTAATTTGAAGCTATTTGAATCATTCAACCTTTCATCCGCTGTTCTTCTTGTTGAACCGTTTTCAACAAACGCTGTTCAACCAGAAAACTAAATAAGGCTCAATGATGCGCTCGCTGCTTGTTGCCAACGCCGACGATGCCGATCCAGGTTGTATTGGTCAAAGATTCGTCGAGCATGGTTTTGTTGGAGAGAGACTCAAAGACCACGGAAGTGTTTTTGATCATTGCGAACGCGAACACCCAGACCAGTGGCCGTCATTAGATGGTGCGGATTTAGTCGTACTACTAGGAAGTTGGTGGTCTGCTTATTGGCCAGATATTGAAAAAAATGTTCGTGCCGAGTGCGAATTGATATTAGAGACCCATCGTCGGGGAATCCCGATGTTTGGCATTTGTTACGGCGCTCAAATTATGGCTAAGGCTTTTGGTGGCACAGTTCAACGAGCCACGCAACACGAAGTTGGTTGGCATCACGTTTACGCGCCTTCACCAAATCAAGTGATAGGCGGCACATGGTTGCAATGGCACTACGACACATTTACACCACCACCAGAAATCGAGATTCTTGCAACAAGCCCAGCCGGCCCACAAGCGATTCGTAATGGTCGTTCGTTTGCAACACAATTTCATCCAGAAGTCACCCAAGCAATTGTCAATCGATGGGTGAGTGAGTCTGGAGAATCAGAACTTTCAAAAATTGGTATTTCCGCGCACGATCTAGTTGCCCAAACGACTCTTGAAGTTCCAAAAAGCGCACCTGCAGCTGCCGCGCTAGTTGACTGGTTCATTGAAACTTCGGCTAGTTAATCCGTAAATTTAGTACTGTTTCACAAGCGATCAAAGTGGAGTTTAGTTTAAGTGCGAACGGTTTCTCAGAGTAGTTTTACAGGGTATGTCAATCTTCCTTAGGTCGTATTTAAATGTAGTTTGGTTCGCCGCCGCTGCCGTCGGGATCGCTGGCTTGTTGTTATGGATCTCGTCACTGTTGCGCCCGAATCGTCCAAATAGAGAAAAAATGTTGACTTACGAAAGCGGTGTCAACCCTGTTGGTCACGGTTGGTCACAAAGTCAAGTTCGCTATTACATTTTCGCGTTGCTATTCGTGGTGTTTGATGTTGAAGCTGTTTTTATTTTTCCGTGGGCGACGCAACTTGAGCGTTACGGTGTATTCGGCTTAATTGAAATGGGAGCATTTGTATTTGTGTTGTTGTTGGGTTTGGTTTATGCCTGGCGTAAAGGAGTCTTGCGATGGGTTTAGTGGATCGTGGCAGATTGCCAAAACCGTTGACGACACTTTTTAATCTTGGTCGGTCGTACTCATTATGGGTCTATCAGTGGGGACTTGCGTGTTGTGCTATTGAAATGGGTGCTGCATTTGGCTCGCCGCGCTATGACGTAATGCGGCTCGGCGTTATTCCATTGCCTGCGAGCCCACGTCAAGCAGATCTTGTTGTAATTTCAGGAACCGTCACAGACAAAATGGCGCCGGTAATCCGCCGCTTATATGAGCAGATGCCAGAACCAAAATATGTAATCAGCATGGGCAGTTGTGCGAACTGTGGTGGTCCTTATTGGGATAGTTATTCGGTGACAAAAGGCGTTGACCAAATAATTCCAGTTGATGTTTATGTGCCGGGTTGTCCTCCGCGACCCGAGGCATTGCTCGAGGGAATCGTGTTATTGCAACAACGAATTAAAAACGAAGACATGGGTGCACGATGGCGTGGCGAAGGAACTAAATCAATGGATGCCGCGCAGGTGGCCGAAACAAAAGGCCAGACAGTTGTCGTCTAATTCTGAAACAGCGACACCGGTTGTCGACCACGAACGCGAACGATTGCTTGAAGCAATCAAGGGTTCGCTGGGCGACTCTTTAGTTGAATCGCACATTAAGCCGGGTGACGATCTTTGGATTCGAGTGCGCACAGAGTCGTGGCAAGCAAGCGTGCAAAAACTTCGCGACGCACACTCGTTTGATTATTTTGGTTTCTTGTCGGCGATTGATTGGATGCCGTCTCCGTATGGTCGAGGCGAGGATGATCCAACGGAGCCAGCGCCAGTTCGCGACACGACTATTCGCTCGGGATATGCAGGTGGCGATACTCGGATGCAAGTTTTTATTCGAATTGTGAATTCGACGACTCATTTTGGAATCACTGTAAAAGTTGATGTCGCAGATTCGTCACCGTCGGTTGATTCTCTAGTTTCGATTTATGCAGGTGCAAATTGGCATGAGCGCGAAACTCATGAAATGTTTGGGATAAATTTCGTCGGCCATAATGACTTACGAAATATGTACTTACCAGTTGACTTTGAAGGCCATCCATTGCGCAAAGATTTCCCGTTGTTGGCGCGAATGGTCAAACCGTGGCCAGGAATCGTTGATGTCGAACCATTGCCAGGTGGCGATGAAGAAGAATCAGTTGACGCAAAAGATGGTGATGCCTAATGACAATGCTTGGTGATCGACAGCAACTTTCTTACATCGCCGCACAAGCGGCTGACGCGCGTCTAAATCTCGAACTCGAGACCGAAGGCATGACGCTAAATATTGGGCCGCAGCATCCAGCGACTCACGGAACTTTGCGAATCATCGCGCGTCTAGATGGCGAGCAAGTCGTTTGGGCCGAGCCAGCCTGCGGATACATGCATCGTGGTTACGAAAAACTTACTGAAGTTCGAACATTTCCCCAAGTAACGACGCTTGTCAATCGCATTGACTGGCTTGGAAGTTTCGCTAATGA
>CAMATY010000125.1 GCA_945861325.1 Ferrithrix thermotolerans DSM 19514 | reverse complement strand
AACAACTGGTTGCTGAGTGTCGGCACATTCCTGCCAATGGTTGGTGTCGTGTTGATGATGCTGATGCCAAAAGCACAAGACCAATCGGTCAAACTAGTCGCGCTCGTAACATCTATCGCCACGCTTGCTGTTGGCATCTACACCGCTTTCAAGTTCGACTTTGATCAGGCCGAAAAAATGCAATTCGTTGCTAATGAAAAATGGATTTCAGTAATTAAGAGTTCATACCTAATTGGCGTTGACGGAATCAGCCTGCCACTTTATTTATTGAGCATGGTGATCACTCTGCTGGTTGTTATTTACTCACTCGATCATGTGCCAAGCCCTGGCAAGCCAAAAGCCTTCTTTTCGTTGTTGCTTGTCTTACAAACTGGCATGGCCGGAACTTTCATTGCCCAAGATCTAATTTTGTTCTTTGTATTTTTCGAACTCGTATTGTTGCCAATGTTTTTCATGATCGGTGTTTGGGGTGGCGAGCAACGCCAATACGCATCAATCAAGTTTTTCCTTTACACAATGTTTGGTTCGGCACTAATGCTGGTTGCGTTCTTGGCGTTATTTTTCAAAACAGGTGCAGAGAGTTTCAGCATTCCGTATCTAATTGAAAACAGCGGCAGCATTGGCAAGAATCTTCAGGTTTGGATCTTTGCCGGAATGTTCGTTGGCTTCGCAGTAAAAGTTCCAATGTTTCCATTTCACACTTGGCTGCCAGACGCACACACACAGGCGCCAACTCAAGGTTCAGTAATTTTGGCAGCAATTTTGCTCAAACTGGGCACCTACGGTTTTGTTCGAATCGCATTGCCGATTTTGCCGAGCGCCGCACGCCAATGGGCGCCGTACATCGGTGGTCTTGCAGTAATCGGCATCATCTATGGCGCACTTGGATGTCTCGCGCAAACCGACATGAAGCGCTTGATCGCATTCTCTTCGGTTGCGCACATGGGATTTGTGATGCTTGGAATCTCAACGCTGACAAGTTTTGGAATCAATGCGGCAATGTTCGGTATGGTCGCCCACGGACTAATAACTGGCATGTTGTTCTTTGTCGCTGGCAGCGTCAAAGAGCGTTATCACACTCTTGAGATTTCAAAGCTTGGCGGAATGCTCACGCAGATGCCACATTTGGGTTGGATCTTCGGGTTCTGCACGATGGCGTCGCTCGGCTTACCTGGCTTAGCTGGTTTCTGGGGCGAGTTTCCCGCAATTCTTTCTGCCTACAACCCGGGCGCTGGATTAAACGAAACCGTGTTTCGCGTGTTCATGGTGATCGCCGCACTTGGCACCGTGCTTGCTGCGGCATACCTTTTATGGCTCTATCAACGAATCGCGTTTGGTACTCCAAAAAATTCTGAACACGATAGTCATTCAACTCACGACGAACTTCACGATGTGACGACTTATGAATGGGTTGCATGGACACCGCTTCTCATTGGCATTTTGGTGCTTGGCATTGTGCCGAACTTATTATTCAGCGTGTTTGATCCTGCAGTTCAGGTCACCTTGAGTGCTTTTGGGGGATAAGTTGCAAAACCTGAGTGTCCTCGCTGCGCAATGGGTTGCGCCGACCATTGATTATCACGGTCTAGCACCCGAACTAGTTGTCGCAAGTGGTCTTTGTCTCGTTTTAATTCTGGATCTGTTCATTGACGAGCGTAAAAAATGGTTGCTATCTGTAATCTCGTCGTTCACTTTGCTTGCAGCGATGGTTCCAGTCCTGACCCTTGCGTCGTCCGATGTTCAAGTTCGATCAATGTTCGATGGACGATATGTCGTTGATAATTTTAGTCTCGTAATGAAGGGAGTATTTCTGCTCTCTGGTTATGTCGTAGTTCTGCTTTCAAGTTCTCATGTTGAAGAAGGTGAATACTGGCGCGGTGAATATTGGTTCTTGTTACTTTCAAGTTTGCTCGGAATGTTGATGATGACTTCGTCGCGAGATCTTGTCAGTATTTTCGTTGCGCTTGAATTTCTTTCAATCCCGGCGTACATGTTGGCAGCCTGGCGCAAGCGAGATGCCAAGAGCAACGAGGCTGGTGTCAAATATTTTATGCTCGGAGTTTTCGCTTCGGCAGTAATGCTTTATGGAATGTCACTGATCTACGGTGTCACGAATTCAACACTGCTTGTTGACATTGCTTCACAGGTCACAGGTACTGGCGAATTTTCGGCCGTGCATGCACTTGCTGTCGTGTTTGTTGTCGTAGGTTTCGCGTTTAAGGTTTCGGCTGTTCCATTTCATACTTGGGCGCCAGATACATACGAAGGTGCACCAGCACCTGTCACGGCATTTTTATCTGTGGCTTCAAAGGCGGCTGGCTTCGTCGCCCTAGTCGTTTTGATCTATACCGCGTTTCCGTTAGCACACGATATTTGGCAGCCGTTTTTCTGGGTTCTTTCTGCGCTGACGATGACTGTCGGTAATATCTTGGCGCTCAAACAACACAACATCGTTCGGATGATTGCTTATTCATCAATTAGTCAAGGTGGTTTTGTTCTAATGCCGCTAGCTGTCGCGGGCATGTCTGGCTCTGCCAATTCTGCACTGCGCTCGGTTGTGTTGTACATGATCATTTACGCTGCAACCAACCTCGGAGTTTTTGCGGTAATCTTGGCTGTTTCGCGCAAAACTCGCAGTGGCGAGATTTCAAGTTTCGGTGGTTTATTTTCTTACGCGCCAGCACTTGGTGTATTGATGACTTTATTCATGGCATCACTCGCAGGTATTCCACCTCTAGGTGGCTGGATCGCAAAGTTTGTTGCGTTTCAATCACTGTTATCGTCGCAGTCCTCATGGGCTTACGCGCTTGCACTAATTGGCGCAGTCAATTCTGTAATCGCATTCGGCTACTACGGCAATGTCATGCGTGAAATCTGGATGCGACCAGTTCCAGACGGCGACATCACTCAGATCAAGATTCCTGGGTCACTTACTCTTGCTCTTGGCATCACAAGTGTTGTGACTTTAGCATTTGGAATCTTTCCAGCCATCGGTCTTCATTTCGCTGATCTCGCAGAAATCGCTGGTGCCCTCAGCCGCTAGAGATATTTCTGCTGCCATCGCGGCAGCAGGTGGTGCAATTTCGTTCGAAAAGTTCATGGAGCTTTCGCTCTATTCGCCAAATGGCTTCTATTCGACCATTGGTCAGGCAGGTCGCCGTGGAGACTTCATTACGAGTCCTGAAGTTGGACCATTATTTGGTGCAGTAGTTGCGCGTGCAATTGACACAAGATGGCGCAAATTAGGTCGTCCAAAAAATTTTAGCGTTATTGAAGTTGGCGCCGGCCCTGGCACGCTTGCGCGCAGTGTGCTTCGAGCAGATCTTAAATCCCGTGATGCGATTACTTATGTTGCCGTTGAGAGTTCACCTGCGCAGCGCAGTTCACATCCAGCAGAAGTGATCTCGCAAGCAACCATGCCAACCACACCAGCTACGGGCATGATCATTGCCAATGAGTTACTGGACAATTTACCGTTCAGATTATTTGTGTTTGACAGTCAATGGCAGGAAGCATTTGTTGTCGAGCGTGACGGCAAGTTTCAAGAAGTATTGCGCAAAGTTGACGATGCACCCAATTGGCTACCTGAGAATTCACAACATGGCACGCGTTTGCCAGTGCAGCGACAGGCTCAACAATGGCTTGCGACAAGTTTGCAGATACTTGAACGAGGGTCGCTAGTAATCTTTGATTATTGCATGACATCGCGTCATGCGGCGACACTTCCTTGGCGTGATTGGCTTCGAACATATCGTCAGCACAAACTTGGTGAACACTATTTAAGTCAGCCTGGCGAACAAGACATTACGAATCATTTAATGTGGGATCAATTAGAGATGGTCAGTGAGCCAAGCAGTATTTCAAGTCAATCGGGTTGGCTTGTAGCGCACGGCCTCAATATTTTAGTTGATGAAGGCAGAGATTACTGGCAAGCGCACGCAAGCAAGCCAGATTTGTCTGCAATGTTGATGCGCAGTCGGATTAGTGAAGCAGAAGCATTGACATCACTAGACGGGCTTGGAAATTTTAAGGTGATTGAGTGGATCAAGTAACTAAAAGATTTCTCGGAGTGAAAATGTTGTATAAGATAA
>CAMATY010000124.1 GCA_945861325.1 Ferrithrix thermotolerans DSM 19514 | reverse complement strand
GGCATCATCAGCGAACTAGCGATGTGCATGCAGAAGCCATACGCAAATTCAATCAGCACGACCAGCGTTATACATCTCAACGCCGACTGATTGTCACCGTGTTAGCGGCGGCCGATCGTCCGCTAATAATTCAACAATTGATAAAACGATCTAGCAGTACTAAAAAAGTATTGGCACAGAGTTCTCTATATCGCAATCTTGTTGTTCTCGAAAATGTTGGCGTGGTACAAAGAGTTTTAAGTACTGACGAAGTAGCACGGTATGAGCTAAATGACGAAATTCTTGGACATCATCATCACTTAGTTTGTTCTAAATGTGGCGAAGTGCTTGATGTACGAATTCCTGAAGAACTTGAACAAAATCTTGATGCAGCGTTGTTGCAGATCGCTAAGCGTTCTGGTTTCAAACTTGACCAACATCGTTTAGACCTAATCGGTCGTTGCAGTAATTGCAGTTGAACCGTTTAACTTTAATATTGCGTCAGTTAGTCGCTCAATGTGCTGAGTAAGTTCATCAGATGTAACAACATTTGAAAGCGCTAATTGCACACTGGCGATTTCGCGAGCCAAAAATTCGGCATCATTTTGAGTTCGGATCGCAACAGTGCGATCAATTTCGGCTTGTTCGCGGTCTCGCAACTCTTGCCGGTTGTGTGCCAACAGAATTAGCGGTGCTGCATAGGCGGCTTGAATCGAGAACATCAAGTTCAGCAAAATAAATGGGTACTTATCCCAACGAAATGCAACAAATGAAATATTTAGAGCAACCCAAATCAAAACTAAAACTGATTGAATTACCAAAAATCGCGCGGTGCCCATCAGTCTTGCGATACCCTCGGCGAATTCACCAAATGCACTGCGATTATATTGAACACCAATTTTTGGTTGGTTGCGTGGCCTCCCAAGATCTTCACGGCGTTTCATTGTGTCCCCCATTCAAATCTTGAACAAATCCATTGTTTATATTTTCTGTAATCTGATGATTCGTTTGATCGTGTGGAAGAATTTTACGACGCCAGTCGGCAGGTAACGCATTGTCTAACACGTCGTCAATCGTGACTGCACCAAGTAGGCGACCATTGGGATCACAAACCCCAACGGTCAACATGTTGTATGAGGCAAGTCGTTCAGCAACTTCTCGTTCAGCCAACAGTGGATCAATAGTTGGTTCATTCTCCACGCAATGGCGAAGAGTCATGCTTGGTCGTTCGCGAAGTAATCGTTGAAAGTTAACAACTCCGATATATGTACCGGTCGGTGGATAGTGCGGAGCGTGAGCGATAAAAACTTGCGCTGCGATTGATACGAGCCGTTCAGGATCGCGAATTAAAGCAAGTGCATCGGCCACAGTTGAATCAGGGCCAAGCACAATAATGTCGGGCGTCATCATTGCGCCGGCACTGCCAGTTGGATAAGACAACAATTGACGCATGGTTTCTGCATCTTCATCATCCATTGCGTCTAAAACTTTTGTTCGTTGATCAACACCCATTTGACCAAGTAAGTCGGCAAGGTCGTCGTATTCCATTTCGTCGAACACACTATTTAGACGCTCCATGTCTAGACCTTCAATCAAACGCAATTGTTCGTCTTCCGGCAATTCTTCAAGTACGTCAGCCAAACGTTCGTCGTCCATCGCATCAGCAAGTTGCCTGCGTTGCTCAGGTGGTAACGCACGAATAATTGTGGCGACATCACTGGCGTGCATGTCGCGAAGTCGTGCTGCTTCAGCAGCAATTGCGGTTTTAGGCGCAAACATGTAAGCAATTTCTTGCCAGTCAACTAGTCGATGACCTGATCTGGTATTTAATAGACCGCGTTTTGAAAGGCGAACTTTTGTAATTTGCCAAGTTGAAGATTTACCGGTTTTATGAATGAGGGCGATATCACTAACTATTTCGTCGCCGAGGCGCTTGTCTAAAATGTCTTTGCCGAGAAGTTGTTCTCCTGCGCGAGTGCGAAACGGAGTCAGATTGATATCCCAAGATTTAAGTCTCGCGCCTGAATTATCGAGAGTGCCGACGCGAGTAGCGCTGACGAAAATTCGCCTGCGCTGACTCGTTGCGACAAAACCAAGTACTTGAGGTGCTTCACTGCCACGACCCGCAACAACAATAATGTCGTTGATTTTGCCAATTGCCTGACCGCCAGCGTCCAAAAGTGGCAAACGCATGATCCTAAATGCATATAAAAATTCGCCGACCATATAGCGAGGATACCCCGATGACTGCTGTGAGTTAGAACGAATTTTTCGCTGTTAGTGTGTCTTGGTCTCAAGGGGACGTAGCTCAGTTGGCTAGAGCACCTGCTTTGCAAGCAGGGGGTCGTGGGTTCGATTCCCATCGTCTCCACTTTATTATTCGATTGTTATGGGTGGTTGTGTGACGCGAACGCTTCTAATTACTGGGCCGTTTCCAGAACTTTGGCGAGACGCAAAGTCGGCGGTAGTTATTGACGGAATTGGTGTCGATGGCAAAGTTTTCGTCGATGATCAAGACATTGAAGTCACCTTGGTCAAATCTCCAGAAATTTTGTCAAAGGTTACGGATGAAGAGTTCGAGGCGTTTAAATCAGTTAGCGAGTCTGTATTTCAAGATTTAGCCGTCGAACTTAATCGGTTGCACGGCACTGCGTATCCATTGCGCTATTGGCGAATTGTTGTTGGCGCATGGTTTCAGCAGTTTGCACAAGTGCTGCACATGCGATTGAGAGTTGCTGAATTTGTTGTTGAGAATTATCAAGATATTGAAATCACAAAACTTGATTTGAATTGGCAAGAATTTTTGCCTGTGACACACGATGAAGCATCGCTGTTATTTGCAACAGATATCTGGAATCACCATATTTATGTTGAGGCAGTTAATTTTGTGACTAAGTCAGCAGCGTCAAATACATTAATTAGCGCAACAGAACGTAAGCAAGAATTGCTTGAATACCGTCAGCAAGTTAATTTTGGCTTGCCGAGCCCGCAAGCAAAATCAAAACTTGAATCTGTGTTAGAGAAACTTTCGCCAAATCCGAAAGTTGTTTTGGCTGGAGTTGTGCAATCCAAGTTGGCCTTAGTTGTGATGCATTTAAGGTTACGTGCTTTGCCTCGGTTGTGGAGATTTAGTTCGGAACTTTCGGTGCACCCAATTGATCAAATTCGGCGTCAAAGTTTAAATGTTTCAAATAAGTCAGCGGATCTGTTTGATGGTTTTTTAAGATCCTTGATCTCAACTAATTTGCCAACGATTTATTTTGAAGGGTTCAACGAACTACAGCAAAAAGTCAGTGAGATGCAACTTAGGAAACATCCAAAATTGATATTCTCAAATACTTTGTTACAACGCAACGAGCAATTTAAAGTTTGGTCGGCTGAGCATGTCGCATCTGGAAAGACAAAGTTATGTTCGGGTCAGCACGGAGGCGGTTACGGGTTGAAGCGCTTCAAAAGTTGGGGAGAGAACTATGAAAGTAGCGTTGTGGATGGATTTTTGTCTTGGGGTTGGAGCAGTGACTCCGAAGTCATTGTGCCTACTTGTGTTCAGTCACATCAACAAGATTTCAAACCCAATAAGACTGGAGGTCTTTTAATTGTTCTTGGCCCTGTGACGAGAAATTCAGATATTTATGGGATGCTCGGAGTGCAAAGTAACAGTTCATATTTAAATAACATCAAGTTAACTATCTCCAACCTGTCAAGCAAAGTTCTTGATCAAACCCAAGTCAGACCAAAAAACGCAAGTTCTACAAACAAACCAGGAAGAGTTTCCGGTCAACAGATTTCACAAATTTTAGGTAATGGTGTTGAGATTGATTTTGGAACGCACAGTCTAAATTTGACTCAAAGTCAAAACCGAATATCAATAGTGACCTACAACGAGACAACAATTCCGACAAACCTGATGGCTGGATATCCAACGATAGTTTTTTGGGATCCAAAATATGAGAAACTAGATTTCACAGCACAACAAATTCATGATCGGCTTTTTGAAGTCAAGATCTTGCATTATTCTGCAGAAACTGTTACGCAGCATGTAGATGAGATTTGGGACGATATTGATTCTTGGTGGCAGTCACCAGAGGTCATAGAGGCAAGAGATTTATTTTGTGAGAGGTTCGCGCGCCGGAAAAATTTTCCAGCGTTGGCAGTGGCTAAGGCGCTTGCTGATTATCGTTAGGGTTCAAGCCAAATTGAAACCTAATCTGAGTGCAGTCGCGCCGATAACCTGAAAAGAGTTAGTTTTTCGACCACTAGAGAGCCAAA
>CAMATY010000123.1 GCA_945861325.1 Ferrithrix thermotolerans DSM 19514 | reverse complement strand
GCCGGCACGATTGAGTTGATCGCTGTTAAATACGGGTAGTTCCATGGGGCGATAACCAGCACAGTGCCAACAGGTTCACGCCTGATAAATTTTCGAAACCCAGCAGTTTGCGGCACAGCAATTTCGCTCAGACTCGTTGCGGCGATTGACGCTAAATGTCGCGATCGTTCTTGAAACCCGCGCAAAATTTCGTTCGGTGTGTAGCGAACTGGTCGACCCATTTGCCAAGTTAGTTCGGTGGCAATTTCGGTGACGTTGGCTTCGAAATATTGCACCATTCGCTCAATGATTTCTGCACGTTGAGCGACTGGAGTCGCAGACCAGTTGCGGCGCGCTGCCTGACTTCGGGTCAAAATTTGTTCGATTTGAGAATCTGTCGCAACTTCGCGTTGGGCGACGATCGAGCCGTCAATTGGTGAGATTATTTGCTGAACAGTTTTATCAATAGACATGCGATAACACTATGATCTAATAGTTATGACGACAAATATTGGCACTCGGTTAGCAGGCAAAGTTACGATTATTTCGGGTTCAGCAAGCGGATTAGGTCGTGTAGCGGCAATTAAATTTGCGGGCGAGGGCGCAAGCATTGTGATCTCTGATCTCACCGATGGGGCAAGCACTGTCGAAGAAATTAAGTCGTTCGGCGGTAAGGCCGCATTTATTAAAGCCGATGTGACAAGCGAAGATTCGTGGAGTGACGTCATTAGTTTTGCAACTAAAACTTTCGGCAGCGTTGATGTGCTCTACAACAATGCTGGTGTGATGCTCGGTGATGATGACGACCCAGTGACAACGTCAATTGCAACTTACGAGCGAACGATGGATATTAATGTCAAAGGAGTTTTGCTTGGTTGCAAATTTGCGATCCCTGTGATGCTCAAACAGGGCAAAGGCACGATCGTCAATGTTGCATCGTTCGTCGCCCACATGGGTGCAGCGACTCCGCAGATTGCTTACACCGCATCGAAAGGTGCAGTCTTGGCGATGACTCGAGAGATTGCTGTGATTTACGCGCGCAAAGGTATTCGCGCCAATGCGTTGTGTCCAGGCCCGGTAATGACGCCACTACTTGCAGCATTTTTGGATAATGACGCTAAGCGACAACGAAGACTCGTGCACATTCCAATGGGACGCTTTGGTGAACCAGAAGAGATTGCAAATGGTGCGCTATTTTTGGCTTCTGATGAGGCATCTTGGATGACTGGTCAGTCGCTGATAGTCGACGGCGGAATCACCGCTGCCTACGTCACTCCTGAGTGACGGCATGTTGCGTCACTCCTGAGTGACGCGCATATACGTATATATAGGGTTTTAACGATTTAATTCGGAGACGACAGTCAGGCTAGATTCTTGAATACGAGTTATGACGCTCGTCACAATCATTACTTCTAGGGGGGAAAATGTCACAACAAAAATCGGTTGCCGAAAGCGACCGCGAAGATCTACACAGTCTTGGGTATGCCCAAGAACTGCATCGAGGTCTTGGTTGGTTTAGCAATTTCGCAATAAGTTTTTCAATCATTTCTATCCTCGCTGGTGGAATGACTTCGTTTTGGCTCGGCATGGTTACTGGTGGTCCAATCATTATCACACTCGGTTGGATCGTCGTTGGATTTTTTGCTTTGCTTGTCGGTATGTCAATGGGCGAAATTTGTTCGGCCTATCCAACTGCCGGTGGTCTTTACTACTGGTCCGCAAAACTCGCTCGGCGCAACAATGCCAGGTGGGCGTGGTTTACAGGTTGGTTCAACTTAATGGGTCAAATTGGTGTAATCGCCAGTGTTGACTATGCGCTTTCAATCTTCATCGGCTATTTCATCCGTATGTTCAATGACACATTTAATTTGACAACGACAAACATTTACATAATCTTCTTGGTTGTACTTGTTGCGCACGGTCTGATCAACACATTCGGTGTTGGAGTCATCAAAATTCTTGGTGATATCAGCGTGTGGTGGCACGTCATCGGAGTGGTAATTATTGTCGGTGTATTGTTCATCGTTCCTGATGATCGAAGTGGTCTAGGAACAGTGTTCAATCAAGCGCCAGAAGGTCTAACTGGTTGGACAGGCGGAACATTCATTCTGATCTACTTGTTTGGTCTCGGACTTCTACTTGCGCAATACACGATCACTGGCTTTGATGCATCAGCACACGTCAGTGAAGAAACAGTTGGCGCCAGAACAGAAGCACCAAAGGCAATCGTTAGAGCAATATATGTTTCAGCAATTGCTGGTTTCTTTTTGAACTTGGCAATGACTCAGGCGATTCCAAAAGATCCAGATAAGTATGCGGTAATTGCGTTCGGTAGCGAAGGCGACTTCTTTCTCGTCAACGCTGCGAACCGACTTATCAGCATGGCAGTTGGCGATTTGACAGCCAAGTTATTGGTGTTGATCTGCATCGTTGCTCAGTTCTTCTGCGGTATGGCTTCAGTAACGGCAAACAGTCGAATGATTTATGCTTTCAGTCGCGATAACGCACTTCCTGGTTCAAAGACATGGCACAAAATCAACAAGAAGACACGAACACCGACAAATGCTGTTTGGCTTGGTGTAGTTCTTTCGGCGATTGTTGGCATGTTGTCGCTTTATCAAAAGGGCGGTTACTCAACAGCGTTCTTCGCACTTACCGGTATTTGCGTTGTTGGTCTTTACATCGCCTACGCAATTCCAATTTATTTGCGACTAACGAATCCAGATTTTGTTGAAGGACCATGGCACTTGAAAGGTCGCTCTAAATTAGTCGGATGGACTTCGTTGGTGTGGGTGGCATTCATCACGGTGCTGTTCTTCGCACCGTTGTTCTGGCCATTTTGGCCGGTGTTTGGCAGCACTACATTCGGTGAAGGAGATAGCGCATATACGATCTTCCACCAGAACAACATGAATTTCACTGGCCCATTGATCGTGATCTTTGGAGTCTGCGTGTCGTTGTACTGGAGTCTCTCGGCTAAGAAGTGGTTCACTGGACCAAAAGTTCAAGGGACCAAAGAAGAACTCATGGCGATCGAGCGCGAACTCGAACTTAAGTAGTTAAAAACATGGCGGTTAGAACACTGACGCGCCAAGAGTTGACTTCGCTCATTGAAAAGGGCGAAATTGACACGGTCATAGTTGGGTTTCCAGATCTTCAAGGACGGCTAGTCGGTAAACGAATTACCGGCTGGTTCTTCCTTGAAGATGTGGCCGACCACGGCACAGAAAATTGTAACTATCTGATCGCTACAGACATTGATGATAACCCTGTGCCCGGTTATCGATTTGCAAGTTATGACCAGGGCTACGGCGACATGGTTGCAATGCCTGATTGGAATACCGTTCGCGTGTTGCCGTGGATTCCAAAGACTGCTCTTGTCCTTTGCAACTTGAGAGATCCAAATACGAAACAGTCAATCAGTGTCTCACCGCGACAAGTTTTATCTGATCAGGTTGAAGCAGCGCATGCACTTGGTTTTGAACCTCGCCTCGGAAGTGAAATCGAGTTCTATTTATTTCATGATTCGTATCGCGACGCACTCTCAAAAAATTATCGCGGACTAAGCCCACATTCTCCATGGATGGAGGACTATCAGATAGTTCAAACCACGATGGATGAATATGTGATTGGCGACATTCGCAGAAACCTTGATGCAGCCGGAATACCAATTGAATGTTCAAAAGGCGAAGCCGGTCGCGGACAACACGAAGTAAATTTGCGATACACCGAAGCTGTCGAGATGGCAGATCGTAATTTGATTTATAAAAGCGCAGCAAAAGAAATCGCAGCATCGCATGGTCGTGCTGTTTCGTTTATGGCCAAATACAATATGAACGAGACTGGTTCATCGTGTCATGTGCACTCAAGTCTGTGGAACTTGGCAGACAACTCTGCGGCGTTTGCACCTTCGCCAAAAGATAGCCATCACATGCCGAAAGTCTTTGAACAATATCTTGCTGGGTTGCTGGCAACAGCGCGCGACTTTAGTTTGCTTTGGGCTCCGACTGTCAATAGTTATCGCCGATTTCAACTTGGTTCATGGGCTCCGACGGCGATTGCTTGGGGAGGCGACAATCGCACACTTGGTTACCGAGTTGTTGGCCATGGCGCAGGCGCCCGCGTTGAATGTCGAATTCCTGGGTCAGACGCAAATAGTTATTTTGCTTTTGCTGGCACTATCGCTGGTGGTCTCTACGGCATCCGTCACGAACTAAAACTTGAACCCGCATTTCAAGGCAATGGATATGAAGCCAAAGATGTAATGCGCATTCCAACATCGCTTG
>CAMATY010000122.1 GCA_945861325.1 Ferrithrix thermotolerans DSM 19514 | reverse complement strand
TGTGCCTGTATGAGGATCAATTCGCTCGTTGCTGTTCACGACACCACTTTTTCTATCACTACTATGAATGACGACGCAGGAAGCAAGGGTGGACAAATAAAACCGATCTGTTGCAACTGCAAACCAGATAAAACAAATCTCGCATCTTGCATCCATTGCGGAAGTTGACGGTGTGGGGCAAAAGCCGGTGTTCCAAAATGTAACGGCTTGATTTCGTATTGTGATAGAGGCTCAAGACCATGAACGCGAATTGGGTCGAGGTGGTTGCTGTTGCCGCTATTCAATCGCGTTATTGAGACAATTGTCTGTAAACCATCTCGGCTGCTTACGCCGTGTACAACAATATTAGTGTCCGAGTGATCTTCAGTGAACGAATTTCCATAGTGAAGTAGTGGGCGCAAGACTTTGTATCGTGCGATGACTTCAGTCAAGCGTGTTAATTCATCGGGCGTAGCAGTAAGCAAATTCAATTCGATGCCAAGCCAGCCGAAAATTGCCGTTGATGCGCGAAACGCCAATGAGTGCGAACGTTTTGTGATGTGGTTAATTCGCGAGCCGATGTGATTGCCGAGCATCTCGGGTGGCATCAGTCTTTTGGCACCGCGCGCAATGAGTGTTCGATCTAGTGGGTCATTCGAGTCACTTGTCCAGAATCGACTGACATACGGCAGAATTCCAAAATCAATTCGACCTCCGCCTGAGGCACAAGATTCAAACTGCACGAGTGGATGATTACGCTTTAGTCGATCTAGTAATTCGTAAGTGCCGAGAGTTTGAGCGTGTGCGCCAGCACTAACAAGATCGCGGTTGTGATCCCATTTGATATATGCAATGTCATGCGTGTCAAGCAAACTTGAGATACTCGCAAACAAATATTCACGAACATCTTCACGCGACATATCTAGTACGAGTTGATTTCGTCCGGTTATCTGTTGATAGCTAGAGTCTTGCAATGCCCAGTCTGGATGCTTGCGGAACAAATCGCTGTTCGGACTGACCATCTCTGGTTCAAACCAGATGCCGAACTCCATGTCGCGACTTCGAACATGTTCAATCAGTGGCGTAAGTCCTTGCGGCCATACCGTTGCGTCAACTGACCAATCACCGAGCCCTGCAGAATCATTGCGTCGTCCCGTAAACCAACCATCATCTAACACGAAGCGTTCAACGCCAACAGATGCAGCGATATCTGCAAGTGCGGTCAATTTCTCAAAGTCATGATTAAAATAAACTGCTTCCCAAGTGTTGAGAATTATTGGTCGCGATTTTTCGCGATGTTGTTCTTGTGAGCGGACATACTTATGAAAATGTTGCGATGCATTGCTCAACCCACGACTTGAGTGCACTGCATAAATAACTGGTGTCGTGTACGACTCGCCAGGTTGAAGAATAATTTCGCCGGCGACTAGTCGCTCGCTTACAAGTAGATGTTTGTGATGTTCGGTGACGCCGTCAGCTGTGATTTCAAAATTTCCACTCCATCCGAGATGGCAACCCCACACTTCGCCATGCTGTTCAGAGAAGCCGCTAGTTCCTGCAAAAATTAGTGGCCATTTCTCGTGCGATGTTCGCCCGCGCAAATTCGTCATAGATATAGTCGAGTCGCTCCATGGTGTTCGGTGCTCGCCGAACTCCATTGCCCACCGACCACCGAAGGTAAGTATTTCGTTTGCCGATGTCGTAATCGGTAGTGCGACGCGAAGTGCGTTTAGGTTGTATGAAGTTTTTCCGGTGTTTCGCAGTGTTGCCGAAACAGTGAGAACGTCACCTGCATCAATTTGCAATTGCAAGATTGCTTCAAGTCTGGCGTGTTTGTCGCTTAGATTAAATGTTGCTGATGTGTTTGATTTTTCAATTGTAGAGATTTGTAGATGAGCAAATATTGCGCTTGCGTCCGTGCGAAATCCTTCAAGTCCTGGAATACCTAACCAGCCGTCGTGATGTTGGGGGATGATTGCGAGTGGTGCATCAAAATCGATTCCGCCGCCGAGTACAGGTCGCAAAAATATCGCATCGGAAAGTTGGCTTGCGCCTAAATACGATCCCCAATAGACGATTGAAGGCACGTTGCCACGCGTGCTGACGACGACGCTGAGTTCACCCCTGTACAAATGAATGAGCTGATTTGAATTTGTCACGAAGAATTAAGTCTGCCAGTCAAATCAATTTGAAGCCACTTGACGGTTATCGCGAGGTTATTGGCACGCTCGGAGATATGTGCATTAGTTAAATTCGTACGACGACTCATGAGTTTGTGTGAATGACATCTCTTGTCAGCAAATTTTGACTTAAGCGAATTAGAGTATTCAATGTGGACTCAGCGGAACGCTTAGCAATCGCAAGGCTGGTGCATCGCGTTGGGTTCGGTCCAAAGCCTGGGCAGTTCGGCAAGATGTTGAAAAAAGGCTTTAAAGTCTCGGCTCGGCAATTGCTCAAATCTGGTTTACCCGATTATGGAGATGTAAAAACAGCGATTGGTATCGCCGACCTTGGTGCGCAACCCAAACCGAACTCTGAGGCTTTAGGGCCGTACAACGTAGCAAAACAGGCACAATTGCGAAACATGAGTTTGTGGTGGCTTGACCAGATGGTTGGACAAGAGCATCCATTTGTTGAACGCATGACGTGGTTCTGGCACGGCCATTGGGCGACTTCGTACTCAAAGGTCTATGAGCCTCTTCTGATGTTTGATCAGATTGCGCGACTTCGAAAACATGCGATTGGTGACTTCACTCAAATGTGTGAAGAAATGATTCTTGACGGGGCATTGATTTATTGGCTTGACGGTCAACTCAACACCGCAAGCTCACCAAATGAAAATCTTTCTCGAGAATTATTTGAACTATTTACGCTAGGTGTGAACCAATATTCTGAAAATGACGTCAAAGAAGCGGCAAAGGCGCTTTCTGGATTGAAAGTGGTAAAAAATTCGGGGCTCGTAACCAAAGAACCACGTCGAAGTTATTTTGGAACAACAACTATTTTGGGTGCGACAGGAAATTTCGAATCGGCGACTCTCGCGCGGTTTCTTTCGATGACGGCTGCTTGTCAAAGTTTTATTCCTGAGCGATTGACATATCGATTTATCTCACCAGCATCTTCGATGATGAGTATTCCGATGAAGCCGGCTGCGCAAAAGAAATCCTCCGCATACATTATTAAGCAGGCATTTGAAACGCGTCAGATACTTCCGACAATGGAGGCATTGGTGTTTAGCGAATCATTTAAAGACCCGGTTAACTCGCAAGTCAAGAGCCCCGTCGAATGGGTCGTGTCCGTGTTTCGAGCGCTACAAATTACTCCGTCAACATGTTCTCAACCAGATGATCTTTTGAAGTTGCTTGATACTTTGGGTCAGCGACCATTTTTTCCGCCAAGCGTAGGTGGCTGGCCCGCAGACGAAGCTTGGCTTTCGGTTGCGTCGTCGCAAAGTTTAATACAAGCCGCTCAAGTGATTGTCAGCGAAGGCGATCTGAGTCCATTAATTAAAGTGCCTAAGCAAGAACGAGTCGATGCTCTCGCAGATTGGTTGGGTGTCGCCGAGTGGAGTGATCGAACCCGGACTGCATTTGATGGAGCACTTCGCGATCCGGCGCGACTTACTGCCTTGGCGATCTGCAGTCCTGAATACTTGGTCAGTGCCTAAGAGGAAAAATGAAAAATATCACCCGCAGAAATTTCATCAAATTAACAAGTGCGAGCGCTGTTGCAGTTGCACACTCATTATCAACCTACGAGTTCGCTCACGCAGCGGGCCCGCGACCTTTGCCCGTTGGCACACCAATTCTTGTGATTGTCACACTCAACGGCGGCAACGACGGGCTGAACACTGTTGTGCCATATTTGGATCCGCTTTATAAATCGTTACGTCCTCAACTTGCGTACAAAGAAGAACAGGTGCTTCCGATCGGTGATGGTCTTGCGCTGAACGGATCAATGACCGGTTTTAAATCTTTGTGGGATAAAAATCAACTCGCAATTGTACGCGGCGTCGGTTATCCGAATCCCGATCGCTCGCATTTTTCTTCAATGGCGATTTGGCAAAGTGCATCTCGCACACCAATTAAAACTGGATGGATAGGGCGGTGGATTGAAACACAATCTGAGAATCCGTTTCTTGCAATCAGTCTCGGCTCGACATTGCCGGCTCTGTTTCAAGGTGCCAAACGCTCAGGGACCGTACTACCACTCAGTGGACTGGTGACCCCAACTGGCATGATCGCAAAAGATTTTGCAAAAACTTCAAAGAAAACAAAACTCGACGGCCAACTCTCAGCGTCAGCCGCGCGTTCGATGCGTGA
>CAMATY010000121.1 GCA_945861325.1 Ferrithrix thermotolerans DSM 19514 | reverse complement strand
AGTTAAAGCCGTGCCCCCGCTTGGTGGGTGCATGTAACCAAAGCGCGTCATCAGCCCGACGTGCAAGCCGAGCCCAACAGCGATCGCAAGTGGAATGTTGTCGAAAATCTGAGCGGCGGCAACACCGAAAAATGCCGCAGCAACGTGAGCGATCAATACTGCCCCTGGTTGTGCCGCAGGTGCCGTGGGTAGCGAGAACAAAATGACTGCAGAAGCGCCCATTGAAACTACTAATAACGGTGCGACACCACTGAGCAATGCATCAGACACGAGCCACGTGATCGCAATACCGATTGCGGCGCCGAATGTGCCGATCAAAGCATCTTTGTTATTACTTTTTGGAGAAGGAAAGATTTTCATACACCGAATACTAGTAGTGCGCTGTCATTTTTGTGTTTGACAAAGCAACGTGGTACGAATCACGAATGACACGGCACCCCCGTGGAAACCCACTCTGGCCAGAGGTGGGAATTTTTGCGCAACGTGCAAAAGACAGACCCAATCGTTTGATTGGCGACTATTCCCCCATCTGCTGTGCGTCTAATCCACCACACATCATGCGACTATTCCCCCACAAAGGTCCGTCGAAGTGCTAAAATAACGTGGTGCCATCTCTTCCATATATACCCCGACGAGCGGACAATATGGTCAACGAGGCCCTCCGCGACACCAGGGTAGTCACAGTTAATGGGGCGCGACAGGTTGGTAAGAGCACGCTGATAAAGGCGGTGCTTCGGTCCCATCCGAACTCGCGCGAGCGACGGCTTGACGACGCCATGGAACGACAGGCGGCATTGAACGACCCAACGCGATTCGTCCGGCACACCGGTCTCTTGGCCATCGATGAAATACAACGAGTTCCCGAGCTTGTACTATCCATCAAAGCGGAGGTGGATGAAGACCCCACTCCGGGACGGTTTATCTTGACTGGTTCAGCGCGGCTGCTTGGTCTTCGAAAACTACCTGACGCACTCGTTGGACGGATGGAAACAATTGAGCTTTGGCCTTTCTCACAGGGCGAGATCGACCGCCGCAAAGAGCAGTTCATCGACAATGTCTTTGAGGACCGATCCGTATTCGACACCATTAACGATCGAGAGATCGGCACTGAGACGAGAGACGGGTACATCGAGCGCTGTCTGCGCGGCGGTTTTCCCGAGGCGATTAAGCGCACCGGTGCTCGACGTGCGAAGTTCTTTGACGCTTACGTTGACGATCTCATCGATCGGGATGTTATGCAACTTGCAGAGATTCATCGGCGCGGTGAACTCCGTTCGCTCCTGAGGCTTCTGGCTGGGTCAATGGCGCAGCCGCTGAGGGTCGAGCGAATCGCATCCGAGGTCGGACTTTCGGCAACCACTGCAGAGCGGTATATTTCATTGCTCGAAGAAGTCTTTCTCATCAAGCGATTGGATGGTTGGACATCGTCTGCCACGGGCCGTGCGGTGGGGTTGCGCAAGGTACTGTTTGTTGATAGCGGGTTGGCCGCCAACATTTGCGGTCTCACAATGTCACGGATCCGACGAACAGATTCGCTAGTCGGCCCACTGATTGAAAATTTCGTCATCGGAGAAATAGCCCGACAATTGACTTGGGCGGAAACCAGGGCTCGACTCTTTCATTATCGAACGAAGGAGCATGTCGAAGTGGATGCTGTCCTTGAAGCCGCCGATGGTCGGATTGTTGGAATCGAGATCAAGTCAGCCGAGACGGTTACTCGCGATGACTTCGCCGGCCTTCGCCATTTGCAGTCACGTCTAGGAGACCGTTTCCACATGGGCCTGGTCCTATATTCGGGAAAAATTGTCAGTGCGTTTGGTGAACCGTTCCTCGCAGCCCCGATCGATTTACTATGGCAATAGTTTCTATCAATACGCTTGACGCCGCGTTAACCGCAGGTCGCATGTGCGATTCATCTAGGGCGCGCCACGAATACAGCTCGAGTGAGAGCTCAGATTTACTCGGTTAGCGCAGATCTTGAACTTTCCAGTTGCCTTGGGCGCGAATTATTTCGGGGTCTCCCGTGTAGATTTTCGCGTTGTGGGCGAGTGCAGTTGCCACACAGAACGCGTCGCCAAGAGCCATTTTGTAGGTTGCCTTAATCTTTGCGGCTGACATCGCTAGATCTTGATTGACTTCGACAAACCGTAACTTTTGTCGAAGTGCGGGCAGCACTTGGTTCGAAGCTTTCTCGCCGTGCTTCTTATAAATGACGTAGAGCACTTCGCAAACATTTACAAGACTGATGACTGGACGAGCGGCAATTGCCTTTTCAACGAGTGCAGCCGAAGGTCGATCTTCAAGCCATTCAATTACTGCCCATGAGTCGAGGCAAATATTCATCGCGATTCTCTGCTTCGGTCGGCTATCAGCATTTCGAGCATTCCGGAGCCCGAGAATATTCCCCGCAAAGTCTTAGTTGCGTGAACTGATTGAATCAGCACGCCGTTTTCAGAAAGCGAAACTTCTACCTCGTCACCAGGTTCGATACCTAATTCGTCGCGAAACTTTTTCGGAATTACAACTTGGCCTTTGGGTCCAACTTTCTGCGCCACGACGCAATCATAGCGCAACGGTATAACTATTGGTATAACTTTTATTGATGTTGCCATGCACGCATGTGTGCACTTGAACGTGAATCATGCTTTGCGCCGCAGATCCGATGTGAGCCGAGTCAACAAGTTTCCCTCTGAATCCCAACCTGTTCAAAGATTCGCGCGATTGCGCTAGCGAGACTGATAGCAGCGGTGCAGGGTTTGGAACGCGAAAGTGCGTTTCTTGGAACGCCGTACACCGAATCTGACTTAGCAATGTGGAAAAACTTAGTTGCGTTTGGGGCAGACCCAAGTGTACTAATCGTTAGGTGCAGTGGAAAACGAGGGTGGTAACCCAGGACTAGTGCCCGCGGGACCAAAAACCACCGTAACCGACAGACCGTCACGATTCAAAAGTGTGGCGGCGAGATTGTCGGTATACACGATCGGAGTTGTCTTGCCAGGCTCAAACAACTGCACCGTCAGAACGCCATCAACCTGACCATTAGCAGTTTCACAAACAGTGAGACCTTCCAACACTGTGCCACCCAAATAGTTGGGAAGAGTAATCTGAATGTCATCCAAAAGGATTTCATAGAAACTCAGATAAAGCCCGAGCGTAGCTTTATTGCCACCGGCTGCGTTCGTTGACGGATGCCAATGCATCAAACCGTCGTCATGACCGTGAACATGATAGATACCTAAAACCTTATTTGTAGGATTTCCGAGTTCATCAGTTTCAGAAACCGTACCGACCCATCGATCACAAATATAAAAATCGTAAGTGACATGCCAGTGATCACCGACACCTGGAGAAACCTTCTCCGAAGTACAAGAAACAAGTATTAGACATGACAGCAGAAACAGCCGCAAATTTGCTGGACGCATACAGATCACTATTTACCTTACCAAACACGGGGCATATCAATCACCGCATTAATCGCATGGCAGATTCGAACAGGTGGAGAACTCCACGACCACTTCGGAATGTGGAAACCACCCGACAAACATCGGCGGGGACAAGCCGCGTAGTTCACGCTCATCAGCAGGTCGCCTAACATTGCATTAGGCTGCGCGAAAATCCGAAACACGATCTAAAGATCCATCGATTCAGCCTCTGGGCACACCCAAGTAACCTTATATATAGGTATTAAGGTGTTACTAATGTGGTTCGGGAATATCGCACCGCATACGGCACCATCCCCATAGCGATAGCTGAGCAATACAACTCAATTGGTGATGCTCTAACCGGCTTTGAACACTTTGTTAAATCGTCGCTAGTTAATGATGGAAGAGTTTTAGATTCAACTGCGCCAGAGTCACTTGTGTATGCAGTCTCGGGCAGTACTCGCACGCTTGTAGCGGATATGTACATGGCTGCTGAAGGAACTCCAATTAACGACGAAACTTCCGGCTTCAGTTTTAGATTATTTATTTTAAGACCCTGCCTCAATCGCTAATGAATTAAATGGCTGATTGATCTCTACGTCGCGCTGTCTTGCCAGATAAATATTGCCTCGGCCATTCGATCTCTTCATAGCCCTGATCAATCGCGGCATTGAGAGTCCAATAAGGGTCAACTAAGTGCGGTCGCGCCATTAAGCAAAGATCTGCACGACCAGCGAGAATAATTGTGTTCACGTCGTCAACACTTGAAACGCCACCAACTGTCATCGTCGGAATACCGACTTCTTGACGAATGCGATCAGCGAATGGCGTTTGATATAGACGCCCGTATGCAGGTTGTTGGGCACGGTCAACTTCGCCTGTTGAAACATCAATGATGTCAAC
>CAMATY010000120.1 GCA_945861325.1 Ferrithrix thermotolerans DSM 19514 | reverse complement strand
GCAGTACGCACATTTGCGATGCCAGGCACTGGTATCACTGACTTTGAAAAACTCTCGAGAGAAATTGCTCGCGTCGGAATTTATGATTTGTTAATCCATCACGATCAGATATTGCAACCTGTTGTAATGCGCCATTGGAAACTTGAGCAACTCACGGGTTTGTCCGACGAAGCTGAAAAGGCCCGCGAGGCTTTATTCAAGCGCATCGAGCGCATCGGCAAGGTCGGGGCCAAGATGGCTTCAGACCGCATCAGCGCCTAAATTAGGGCGTTCACTAGCGCACGAAAGTCGTTGCTTTAGGGGCCTAATTGGCTCAAGTAAGCGATAAAGGCGCCCAGTCGTAGTTTGCATGGTTGTGTCGTATGGCATATAGTAAGCAGACGACTTGGTGGGGTCGTTCATTAAGTAGATATTCACCGTGATCACAATCCAAAAAACAAGGGGAGCCCATGTCAGAAATAGAGCAAGCAAAAAGCGAAGTCACAAAGAGTGGCTTCTCGCGTCGTCATTTTATTCAAGCAGCTTTAGCAACTGGAGTTGCTGTTCCGCTATCCCAGATGTTGGGTGGCTGCTCTTCAAGCTCTGAATCAGATAAAACAGTTTTCAGAGTTGCATCTCAAGAACAAGAAGGCCCAGCAGCACCTTGGATGTCTAAAGGTGGTTCTCTCGGCATTCTCAGTGCGGTTGGAGCATGGCTGATTGATGTCGCTCCAGACGGAACACTCAAGCCAAGCATCGCGACAAAGTGGGAAGGTACAGACGCTGGTAAGACATGGACTTTCACAATTCGGACCGACGCAAAATTCCATGACGGCACTCCGCTCACAGCAGACGACGTTGTGTACACGATCCAGTCGCACCTTAACCCAGACAATAAGTCCCAGTCAGCCGGTCGACTTGGCGATTGCACTTCAGAGGGCATCGTAAAAGTTGATGAAAAAACAATTCGTTTTGACTTGTCAAGAGTCAATGGAAACTTCCCATATGCAGTTGCAAGTTCCAACTATGGACTGCTCATAATGAAGAATGGTGAGAAGGGAGACGAGTCATGGGTTACCAAGATGAATGGTGCTGGTCGGTGGATTATGGTCTCGCACACGATGAACGAAAAGACGGTGTTCAAGCGCAATCCGGACTACTTTGACAAAAAACGAATTCCAGAGTTTGAAACAATGGAGCAAATCCAGTTCGTTTCGCAGAGTGCGGCAATTCCTGCCTTGAAGACCGGAGAGCTTGATTCGATCCATTTGCTTAACGGCCTGGAGGCAGAGGCACTTCCTGAGTCAGATTTCTACAGGACTACCGTCGCAACTTGCGGTGGCCTGCACATGCACATGCGATGCGATATCGGTCAATTGACCGACAAGCGTGTTCGTGAAGCAATTGCATTGACACTTGATCGCGAAGCGTACATTAAGGGTGTTATGGGCGGCTATGCATTGGTTGCCAACGACTCAGTAATGGACTCGTTCCCGACTGCGGACAAGAAGGTTCCACAGCGAAAGAAAGATATCGCTCGTGCAAAAGAATTGCTTGCAGAAGCAGGTGTGCCGAACGGTTTTAAAGTAACTCTTCAGAGTTGGAAACGTGACGACATTGACAAGTTCACTCAATTTGTGAAGTCATCCTGCAAAGAAGTCGGAATTGACGTAACAGTTGATCTCGACGGCTCAGACGGTGGTGGCGCAAGATGGTATGCCTACTCCGTATATCCATCAGTTAAGGGCTCAAAAGTTGAGAACAAGGGTGAATGGCTTGCTAGCGAGTTCGGCATCGCCGAATGGGCCGGTCGTCCAACACCTGACGAGTACCTTGCACGTGAGTGGTTCTCGTCAGGCGACTGGAACCCTGCTTACTTAGATGCACCCGAGCTGGACGAAGCGATTACCGCATGGCAATCAGCATTGTCAGAGAAAGATAAGAAGAAAGCAAGTTCGGCAATTCAGAAGGCATCCCTCGTGCACACACCGATCATCGTTGCTTACAACGAGATCCGTGTTTCGGTAACTTCGAACAAGGTTAAGGGTGTCGAGTTCAATCAGCAAGGTGCGGTCTGGAGCACAGGCAAAAACGCTTAAGAGCGAATTGAATATCGAAAAATAATTAGAAGAAGAGACCGGCCTAGAAGATTAGGTCGGTCTCTTTTTCATTTATTCAGTTAGTCAAGAGGCGTTGAGACGGCGTTGCTAAACTTAGAACTTCTATGCTGAGATTCATTGTCAAGCGGGTCGGGCTATCTATCTTGACGTTGCTTATTGTCTCGGTGATTATCTTTTTGATGACGTCAATTTTGCCTGGAGATATCGCCAAACAAACTCTCGGAAGAGATGCGTCGCCAGAAGCCTACGAAATTTGGAATAAAGAAAAAGGTTTTGACAAGCCACTAGTCGTGCAATATGGCCGATGGATGGGTGGTTTGATGACGGGCGATCTGGGTACTTCCTTTAAGTTCGCACTGCCGGTCTCTGAAGTCTTGGGGCCTGCAGCAGCCAAATCTGCGCAGTTAGCAATTGTCGCATTGATTTTGATTGCACCGATCAGTATTTTGGGTGGCGTCGCTGCGGCGATGAATAGGGGTAAGAAAGTTGACCGACTGTTGACTGTCGGGGGTTTGTCCGCTGCCGTAATCCCAGAATTTGTTTGGGGAGTTGTCTTAATTCTCTTGTTTGGCGTGGTGTTTCGCATTTTTCCTGTTTCGGCATTTCCAAATGAAGAAAACCCAAATATATTTAACAGCGTTTATCACCTTTTGCTGCCGTCGATTGCATTGCTCTTTGTGTTGTTTGGTTACATTTCAAGAATCACCCGAGCAGGTGTGATCGAGGCGCTTGACTCGGATTACATGCGCACAGCAGTACTTAAGGGTCTTTCGCGAAAAACTGCAGTGTTTAGACACGTGCTGCGTAACGCTTTGTTGCCAACAATCGCGGTTATTGCGACGCAGGTTCCTTATCTCGTGGGTGGACTCATCGCGATCGAAAGAGTTTTCAACTATCCGGGCTTCGGCAATACGTTGTTAAAGGCTGTTATTGCTCGAGACTTTCCGCTCCTGCAGAGTGCAGTATTTCTCACTGGTTTAGTCGTTATCTGTTTTCAGTTGATTGCCGACATATTGTTTGCGATTCTAAATCCACGCATTCGACAAAGGGTGACAGAGTGACAGACGAAACTTCGAAACAAACTAAACAGACGGAACTAAGTGAACGTCTGGCCCTTCTTAAAAAGAACAAAGCGTTCATCATTGGGGCATCAATCTTGGCCTTCTGGGTATTTAGTGCAATCTTTGGCAAATTAGTAGCAAGATACGATCAAGACTTCGCGGACTATGAATCAATAAGTTCTTCACCGTCTTTGAAGTATTGGTTCGGTACCGATAGCAGTGGACGAGATGTTTACTCAAGAGTCATTATTGGTTCGAGAATCATTATTGTCATCTCTTTCCTTGCAACTTTGCTCGGAGCATTTATCGGAGCATCGCTTGGTTTGACTGCTGGTTATCTCAAGGGCAGGTTCGACATGGTATTGATGCGCATTCTTGAAGCCATTTCAGCCATACCAGTGATCATTATTGCGCTACTAGCAGTTGCTGCGATTGGTCGTGCTTCATCAATTATCACGATTTTGATTATTGGATTAATTTTTACGCCAAATGTGGCGCGAACTGTGCGTGCGGCCGTGTTGGGTGAGTCTGAGCTCGAATATGTTGCCGCTGCAAAACTGCGTACCGAAAAAACCGCCCATATTTTGTTTAGAGAGATCTTGCCAAATGTCTTGCCAACATTGATTGTTGAATTCACCGTTCGTTTGGGTTACGCAATTTTTGCGGTCGCGACTCTTTCATTTCTGGGTGCCGGTCTAGAAGCTGGTTCACCTGACTGGGGAACACAAGTTGCTGATACTTGGTCTTTGATTTTCTCGAAGATCTGGTGGCCTACTTTGTTTCCTTCGCTAGCGATAGCTTCAATTGCGGTCAGTATCAACTTAATCTCGGACGCATTGCTTGAGGTGTTTGAGTTATGAGCACAGATATTATTCCGACGCTTGAACTACGCAGTCTTGAAGTCTCGTACACTGTTCGCGGTATTGATCGCTCAGTTTTGCGAGATGTTTCATTTGCGATCGCTCCGGGCGAGGCTTATGGCTTGGTTGGCGAGTCTGGTTGCGGAAAGTCGACGGCGGCTTTTGCGGCAATGCGGTATTTGCCCCGTAATGGCAAAATAACTGGCGGCGAGATTTTTTTTGAGGGCAAAAATATCGTTGATATTGACGAAGAAGATGTCGCCCAACTGCGTCGCTCGGCGATCTCAATGGTTTATCAGAACCCATCTACAGCTCTGAACCCGACGATTCGAATTGGCAAGCAAATTGCCGAGGTATTCAAAC
>CAMATY010000119.1 GCA_945861325.1 Ferrithrix thermotolerans DSM 19514 | reverse complement strand
ACTTCATTACTGTCGTCGTCAAATAATTTAATTTCAACTAACGGGGATGGTTTGCCGCATGAGCCAGGCTTTCGCAACTGATCTTCTGGCAACAACACACAATTTACGCCAAGTTCAGTTGACCCATAAATCTCGTAGAGCGAAATCGCCGGAAAATAATCTAGATACATTTTTTTCAGCGTCATACTCCACGGTGCAGCATTGGCGACCATGCATCGCATTGATGAGACATCGTAATTTTTCTTGATCTCAGGTGGCAGGTTGCAGATCATTCGAATCGGCGTCGGCGCGCTGAAAGTTGTCGAGGCTTTATATTTATCAACCAGACGCAACCAATCTTGTGGATCAAATTTACGCTGCGTAATGATCGTCTGACCAAATGCCAACGCCGTGACCATAAAACCACCGGGGCCACTGTGATAAAGCGGACCAGTTGTTAAATAAATATCATTCGGTGATGCGCCAAGTAAGGTAGCGAGCGCAAAACCTTGCTCTGGACTCGTGCGTGAAGTTCGTAGCGCACCTTTTGGTTTGCCAGTTGTGCCAGATGTATAAATCATTGTTGCACCGGGTTCGCGGCTTGCGATTATGGCTGGCTCAAGCGGTGATGCCGCCGCCATTAGTTCATCGCACGACAGCATTGATGCGGGTGCGACTCCGTCATAAACCAAAAACTTTTTGACTTTCGGAATTCGATCGCGGATGCGCTCAAAAGTTGCCGCGTTTTCGGCGTCCACATAGACAACCGTCGCATCACAGTGATCGGTGACATATGCCGACTCATCATCGCTCAATCGGTAGTTGAGTGGCACCGAAGTAATCCCAAGTTTTCGTGCAGCATTTGTCATTACTACGACACCAACAGAGTTTTGCCCGCACCACACAACTTTTTCACCTGGCTCAGTGACACCAATGTCAGTCAGGACATTTACCAGACGATTTGCTTGTTCGTTGAGTTGCTGCCAAGTCAGTGTGCGAATTTTGCCATTTGGTCGGTCATCAATCACAGCCAACTTGTTGGGCTGAGTTTGTGCATAGTTTGTTAAGAAGTCAGGCATAGATAACAACCATAGTCAAGGCTCTACTCGTAGCCTAAAAGGCTGTGATTTTGATTGACGCCCAAGGACTGAAAGCATCTCGCCCGAATCGTCCGTTATTCGACGATATTTCTTTAACCGTCAGCGACGGCGATCGAATCGGTGTCGTGGGATTAAATGGTTGCGGCAAAAGCACTCTGCTGCGCATCTTGAGCGGCGACTACTCGCCTGACTCAGGCGTCGTGCGATACGGTCGTGGTGCACGAATCGGAATTCTTGCACAACAACCTGTTTTACCAAAGGGCACAGTTCGCGACGCAGTAGGTGAAGATTGGCGCGGCGAAGCGATGCTCGACCGACTCGGGATGTCAGGGCTAATTGATTCGCAAACAAACGAACTTTCTGGTGGACAACAAAAACGAGTCGCACTCGCAGCACTGCTCGTAAGCGAATGGGATGCGTTGATTCTTGACGAGCCGACAAACCATTTAGATCTGGACGCTATTGCATATCTTGAAGAGTGGTTAGCGAATTTTCGTGGTGGATTAGTTCTGGTGACGCACGATCGTCATGTGCTTGATCGTGTTACGACAAAAGTTCTTGAGATTGATCGTGGTCACGCATATTTACACATGCCTGCTCAACGAAACGCTGGCTCGGGATATGCCGCATATTTGACTGCGCGAATTGAACGCGAAGAACAAGCCGCGACTGCCGAGCAACGCCGACGAAACTTGGCACGCACCGAACTTGCATGGTTGCGTCGCGGTGCACCTGCGCGCACGACTAAACCAAAAGCGCGAATTGCTGCAGCAACAGAACTGGTAAACCGTCGGCCAGAAGCTGCTGCAAGAGCGGGCGAAATTGGTCTATCACTTGGCAATCAACGACTCGGATCAAAAGGAGTAGAACTGCACGGCGTTGGCTTTTCGTGGCCAGGGGCAAAACCTGGCACTGCGGCAAAAACCGACTCAGGTGTCGACACAAGCGCACTAGTTTTGAACCCGTTTGATCATGAACTAGAACCTGGCGATCGCCTTGGCATTGTCGGACCAAACGGTGCAGGCAAAAGCACCTTGCTTGATTTAATTTCAAGTCGGCTCAAGCCAACACACGGGCATATCGATATTGGCAGCACCGTCAAAATTGGCTACTACGACCAACTCGGGCGCGAACTAAATGTCAACCAACGCGTGCGCGAAGCAGTAGCGGGAGACAAAGGTCAGCCGTCGATTGAAGACAATCAATTGATGCGCCAATTTTGGTTTGACGGCGACACGCAGTATGCACCAATTTCAACTTTGTCGGGTGGTGAGCGTCGACGACTGCAACTATTGCTGACTCTGATTGAACAGCCAAATGTTTTACTACTCGACGAACCGACAAACGATTTAGATCTCGACACACTTCGCGCGCTTGAAGATTATCTAGATGAATGGCCTGGCATTGTCGTTGTGGTTAGCCACGATCGAATATTTTTGGATCGAACTGTGATCAATGTTCTGGCGCTTGACGGTGTTGGTGGTGCGGCAGTCGTGCGAGGAGGCGTCGCTGGTTGGTTGAAGCAAAGAAATTCGGCGCCAACAGAACAAATGACTCCCGCGCAGCGTGGCAAATTAATCAGCACACCTGGTGTCGCTGCTTCTGAATTAAAACAAAAGCCTCAATCGTCAAAAAGTCCGAGCACGCTGCGCCGACTAGTTACACAAGCAGAAACTGCCCTAACTAAGGCCACAGCAGAATTAGCGAAACTAACTGGCGAGATGGCAACTGTTGCGAGCGATCACGTGAAATTAGCTAAGGTCAGTGCCGAATTAGCTAAAGCCCAAGCCAAAGTTAAGTCGGCAGAAGAAACTTGGCTGGCTTTAGCCGCCGAGGCTGAATAAGCACGACTAATCTGAGTGAGTGATCGTTGACGAAGCAAAATACGTAAACGGCAAGCGAGTTCACGGCGAAGTACAAAATGGTGAGTCTCAATTTACTTGGGTTGGACTTGTCGATGCATCAGAGTCTGAACTGAAGATATATCAGAACAGATTTCATCTAAACCCATTCGCAGTTGAAGATGCATTAGCAAATACCCAACGGCCAAAACTTGATCACTACCGTGAGCACTCGCTTTTGTTGCTCAAAACTATTGCCTATGATACAAAGACAGAAAAAATAGTTGTTGGCGACATCACAATATTTTTCGCGCAGAATTTTTTGCTAACAGTTCGTCATGGTGATGTGATACCACTCGGAACGATAAGGGCAGACCTAGAAAATCATCCGAACCGTCTGGCACGTGGCACCACCGCTGTTCTTCATGAAATCGTTGACAGACTTGTTGACCAATATTTGCACGTGTGCTCAAGTTTGGGCGAAGATGTGGATCAGATTGAAGATTCTGTTTTTGACGACGATCAGCCTGCCCCAGCAAGCGATTTATATTTCGTAAAGCGTGAACTAATCGAATTTCGCCGAGCGGTCATGCCACTGTTACAACCGATTGAGCAAATTGTTTATGGCAAAGTAAATGGAGTTGGCGCAGAGTGGACTGACTTGTTTTCTGATATTCGCGACCACTTACTAAAAGTAATTGATGAGGTTGGTTCAATGAACGAAATAATGGACGCGGCGCTACACGCCAACTCTGCGCTTGTTCAGACTCAACAAAATTCAGACATGCGTAAAATTTCAGCATGGATCGGCATCGGTGCAGTGCCGACGATGATTGCTGGCGTTTATGGAATGAATTTCGAATATCTTCCTGAACTTGAGTGGCGATATGGATACTTCGTAGTGCTCGGTGCCTTGGGTCTCGTCTGTTCAGTTTTGTTTCGCTTGTTTCGTAAAAATAAATGGTTATAGACAAAAACTAACTAGGCATTCGTTCGGCGCGCAATTTGCGAAGTGAAAGCAAAACAATTACCCCACCAGTTAACAAAGTCGCCAAACCTTGCAGGGTTGAACTATCGGTGATTGCTGTGACTAATTCAACTTCCGAAACGACTACCCCTACTGCGGTTATCGCAATTACTTCGGGAAAAACCTTTTTGACACCATAAGCAAACAATGCGACGGCACATATCGCTTGGACAGTGGCAGAAATATATTCGTTAGAGATGAGGTCTGATGATGGAATCATTAGTCCAGCTAATGCGACAATCGAACTGAAAAATCGTAATGTGAATTTGCCGACAACTTTTGGTTGTTGCGCCCACCAAAGCAAGATTACGCCGACACCGATTAAACACAGACCAGCGGTATCTTGCGAAATATCAATCATTGTCAAACCTGAAAGCGTGAATGCCACGGCACTGACTGAGATGATTACTGAGCTTGAGAATCTTCTTAATGTTGAT
>CAMATY010000118.1 GCA_945861325.1 Ferrithrix thermotolerans DSM 19514 | reverse complement strand
TTGACATTTGCATTGAAATCAACTTTTTCGTGGTAGCGACTCAATTGCCAAAAAGCCAAGTTAATCATCAGTACAACAGTTAGGACGACGGTCACATGCAACAAGAGCCATAACGGACGCCACAAAAATTTATACATCTTGGCTAATCGTATCTGCACGCAGTTTGCAAGTAATCTTTAATGCATGGTCCTTACCGATAAACAAATTAATCCGGCAAATCTTGAGTCTGTTTTAGTTTGGGATGGAGATTGTTCGTTTTGTTCGCGGTGTGTAAATTTTATTCAAAAACGAATCTCAACTTTGGCAAAAATTATTTCTCACCAGAAAGCCGATTTAGAAAGTCTTGGGCTAACAACCGAGCAGTGCAATCAGGCGTTGCAATGGGTTTCTAGTCAAGGGCAAATTCGTTCAGGTAGTCGCGCAGTCGCAGCGCTTTTGCGAAGTGGTGGTGGTGCGTGGCCAGTATTGGGAGTCTTGATGGATTTGCCGATCATCCGTTGCGTTTCTTCGGGAATCTATAAAGTAATTGCCAAAAATCGCCAGCATCTTCCAGGCGGCACAGCAGCTTGTGCGATTGACAAACACGAATAGGACTCAACTCCGCTCGCGTGTTGTCGTTCAATCTATCCCGCTATCATTGGTAAGGCAATGCCACGAAAGTGGGAGCGCAAGAAGTTGCATCAGGAGTGGCCAATTTGGTCCGGCAACCGGGGTTTAGAGCCCACGGTGCCAGCTCACCTTCGGGTGGGGATGTGGTTCCGCATCTGCGGAGCAACGGCCAAACTCTGATTCAAGTTTTTGAACTTCTGCTTTTCTAAACAGAAGGGAGAAACCAAAGATGCGACAAGATTATCCAGCAACTGGTGCATGGCGTGTTGGTTCTCCTTTTGGTAGTCGAAAGTTTTTAGACTTTCAAACTGATCGACCTGTGGCATTAGACAGTGGCAAGACTTTGCAACAAGTAACAATCGCCTACGAATCTTGGGGCAAGTTAAATGCAGATAAATCAAATGCAATTCTTTTGTGTCACGCGTGGACAGGTGATTCTCACGCCGCTGGCAGTGCACAAGAATCACAACCAGCTCCAGGTTGGTGGGATGGTTTAGTTGGCTCGGGCTGTGCGATTGATACAGATAAATATTTCGTTGTGTGCACTAACTCTTTGGGTGGTTGTCAAGGTTCAACCGGTCCAGCGTCGCCACATCCGATAGACGGCAAACCATATGGTTCGCGATTTCCAGTTATCACGGTTCGAGATATGGTGCGCGCTCAAGTTCGTGTTAGCGACATGCTCGGCATTGAAGTTTGGCACTCAGTCATTGGTGGATCAATGGGGGGAATGCAAGTACTCGAATGGGGAATTACATTTCCGCATCGCGTGCGCACGCTCGTACCGATCGCTACTTGTCTGCAAGCCACCGCTCAACAAATTGCGTGGGGAGCAATCGGTCGCCGATCAATTCGTCTTGACCCAAAGTGGAATGGTGGCGACTACTACGATGCCGAGGTCGGACAAGGTCCGTGGCAAGGCTTGGCAATTGCGCGCATGGTCGCCCAAGTTACATTTCGTAGCGACAACGTTTTCACTGATCGTTTCGGTCGCGAACTTGCCGACATGGATGCCGACTACAACGGTCTTGGTTTGTGGGACAAGTTTGAAGTGGAAAACTACCTAGACCATCACGGAGACAAACTGATTCGGCGCTTTGACACGAATAGTTATTTAATTATTGGCAAGGCAATGGATCTACACGATGTTGCCCGCGGTCGCGGAAACTTAGAGACGGCAGCTTCTCGCATTGCTGCGCCTGTTTTATCTGTGGGTATCTCAAGCGATATTCTCTATCCGACATATCAACAAAAGCAGATTCGTGACTTAATTAATCAGACAGGCGGATCGTGTGAATACTTTGAAATTGATTCTCCGCATGGGCATGACGCATTTCTAATTAATTTAGATCAAGTCGGTAGACCAGTTGCTGAATTTCTAGCACGATATTCGCTTTAGCAACAGTTCTATTGCGAGATGTCAAGAACTAGCCAACGCTTCAAGTACCGCCACACAGCGACTAGTGGCAGGTACGCGAAGGGCAGCACTAACTTTCGGATCCTCTTTTCGTGAGATCATAAACTGCCGCCTCCGAGCATCATTTGAGTCCGCCGAATAAGCAAGTCTCCATTTGCCGTGGATTTGTTTGACTTTTCTTCCACGTCCTGAGATGATCAACCAATCGCCATCAACCAGAACTTTGACATCAATCCATTTCTCGCTGGTCGCGCTGTCTAGAGAAACTTTCGCCGTAAATTTAAGACCATCCCGTGAAACCCATTGCGTTTCGAAACGGTTGACAAATCGCAACAGACCGAAGCCCACAGCAAAGAAGGCCATTATAGAAATTGCATTTATTACGCCATCATTCACTACCAAATAGTTTGCCATCTTGATCTAGGATTAGTGGCACAAATGAGTAGCAACCCTATATTTTCCTCATCGTTGCAACTTCTCGGACTAGGGATGATCGCACTTGGCATCGGTCTTGTTGGGGTGACCGTGTGGTTTTGGCTCGCGTCACGTCCTGAACCAGAAGTTTTGGCGTCACTTGAGATAATGGGCGACCGAAAGTTCGTAGTGTCCAGTGATCGAGCGAAAGATCAGATGCTGGAATCGGTTCGAGTTAGGTCATCATCAAAGCAAGTCCCAAAGTCAAACAGCAACTAGTTTTGAGTTATGCCTGAAACATTTGACCCCGTACAAATGATTGCAAGATTTCGTGAACGGGCCGCATCGGTGAAGCGCCGACCGTTGCCGCCAGTGGCAGGCGAAGAACGACAGCATTTTCTTGCGCAGGCTCAACTTGACTTTCAAGACTTCGCGATGCTCAGCGACGCCGCTACCACAATCGAAGATGGTGTTCTCACGTTGCGGATAGATTTGCGTTCACCCGATAAACCTAAATGAAGTTGCTGGCGTTCGCGCGCAAGCAAATTACTGGTGTGCCGGTGATCGCAGTTTTTATTGCAGTGTTCGCGTGGGGGATTGGGCCTTTACTATTTTTGGCGCCGAAAATTTCAATGAATTCGATTTTGTTTTACCGAGTTTTGTTTTGGCCGCCAGTGCTTTATTTAATTGTGCGTCGAAATGGCTCGCCGCTTAACAAAGGTTTATTGAAATCAGTTTTTTTGCCAGGTGTTTTATTTGGCACCTCAACAATTTCCGGTTTCACTGCGATCACTACTACTTCGGTTGCTAATGCCACAATTATTGGCAGTATCTCAACAGCAATAATTCTGTTTGTTGCACCAAAATTTCTTAATGAAACTGTTTCAAAAGCTCAGATTATTTTGGCTCTCACAAGTTTTGCTGGGGTTGTTGTGATAGTCATTGGCGCAGGCAACACCGGTGGTTCGTCACTGCACGGTGATTTCCTTGCGCTGATAAATGCGATCCTGTGGACGCTTTATTTCATCTCATCGAAACGCCGTCGCGTAGATGGCGTTGATACCTGGCAGTTCTTGTTCGGCGTGAGTGTGATTCAAGTATGCGTCGTTGTGCCTTATGCACTAATCACGAGTAATGACATTCTTGAGATTTCGTGGCGTGATCTCGGCTTCTTAATAGCAATGACATTGTTCTCCGGCACGATCGGTCACAGTTTCATGCTTTGGGCGCAGAAATACGTCGATGCTTCAGTTTCGTCAATGATCTTGTTGCTTGGGCCAGTAATTTCTTCAGCGGGCGCGTGGCTCGTCTACAACCAACACATTTCGTTGGTTCAAGTTCTCGGTGGGGCAGTGGTTCTGGCTTCACTCGCCGGGGTTGTGCGATTGTCTAGCTCATCAAAGATAAGCCAAGAACTGTTGAGTACTGCCGACCCGTTGCTAAACTCAAATCCTTAAGTAATTGCGGACGTGGCTCAGTGGTAGAGCATCACCTTGCCAAGGTGAGGGTCGCGGGTTCAAATCCCGTCGTCCGCTCAATGGTTGACAGGCAATTATGAAGTTATTCTTAAAGCGTAATTCTCCAGTTTTTTACATGTTGCTGGTCATGATCGTGCTGTATGCCCCTTGGATGGGTCGTGGTTATGTCAACCTTGAGTATCCATTTTCGATGGCGGCTCGGGCGCTAGCTGATCCGAGTCAATCTGGTTTGATTGACAGTTATTTTGCGGTTCAAGCCAACCCCTTGGGCTATTCATTCGTCTTAGCGTTGCTCTACAAAATCGTTGGTTATCACGATTGGTTCTGGTTAGCAAAGTTGCCCTCACTGTGTGGTGGATTGATGATCATTGTTGCTGGCTGGATTTTGACACGGGAGCGCTGGGCTAACACCAGATCTCTATTCTATTTCTGGTCAGGTTTGGTTATCTTAAACCCGTTAATAATTGCATTCGCAACCGCAAGCACTGCTGATGTCCTGCCTGTTGG
>CAMATY010000117.1 GCA_945861325.1 Ferrithrix thermotolerans DSM 19514 | reverse complement strand
GCCTCGTGGCATGGCTAACCCTCGAAGGCGAAAATCCAGGCCAATTCAATAATCAACTAATAGAAACCATCGCACCACAGTTTCAAACTGCACTCGGCGGACTCAGCCTGCGCACAACCACCGCATGGCTGACACTAATAATATTTATGACCGAAGGATACGCAATATTTTCTGAAGTACACGAATACCCGCCTGCCCAAATTAGTGATTCCTTAAAATTACTTACACAACTACGCCTGCAATTACAAAACTCTGAGAACACCCTTGGCTGGAACAACTAGAAATTTGGCTGGCTGGCAATTTGCAGCGCAAAATACGCGCATCTAGTAAACCGACACTAAAACGTGATCAACCAAACGCCCGCACGGGGCGAACATAGTCATTTACGTGAGCGCAATGCTTGCCAGAGTTGGCTGTAGTTGCGGTATTCATAAGTATCCGAGACAAACCCTGCGAGTCGCAATTGTTTGTGATACTCAGGTAGCGACCGAAAAGGTATTCCGGCGTCAAGATGGTGAGCGATATGCCAACCAAGATTGAACGGCACAAAATAAAACCGAGTCAGCCAGTGTTGACACACCGAGTGAGTCGTAACTCGCCGATCACTGTCTGCGCGCAACCCACCATGTTCGGCAATTGATCGCAACCGGTTCATAACTCGCCATACCGTCAAATATGGCAGCAACCACAAACCCAAATAGATATATGGGTTAAGGATCAGCGCGCTAGTGAGAAATGCAACAAAATGAAGCGCAAAGATTTTGCGTTGCGTGTTGTGTTGCACCGCACCAGATTGCACGGTCTCAGTATGCAATGCGTCGCGCAGTTGCTGACGCAACAATCGCAATCCAGTTTTACCAAATGCGTCGCGCCGCAACTTGCGCCAAAAACTTGCACGAGTTACTGGATAATTCGCATACAGCGCAATATCGGGCTCATTTGGACCAAACTCTTGACGGTGATGAGCCATGTGCACTCGTCTGTAACCATCGGTGTTGGTAAACGATGGGTAACCAAGAATCCAGCGACCAATAAAATCGTTGAACAATCGATTACTAAATAGAAGCCGATGCGCGGATTCATGCATCAGCGCTAACAACTGAGCGTGAGTGCGACCGACCAGCAGAAACGCGACAACATATATAAGTGGAGTGTTTAAAGTCAATGCAGTCCAAAAAATTAACCCTGCCTGAAAATAAATTGAAACGATTGAAATCGCATTGCGGAAATTAGCAATCCGACGCAAGTTTGCGCGAAGCTCTTGGTCAGGGTGACCGTTCGCAAGAATCTTATTATTCGGCCGAATCTGGGTAAACACAGAACCGTGCTGGACCATTCCACCGAGAACCACGCTCATATTGAAAACTCTAATACCACACAATGAGTGACACCCAAGCCAAATTGCTCGTTAGGTATTCGAACCGCGAGATAGAATGTCGACATGCTCAAAAAAGTGATTTCAATAGCGACATCACATTCTGATGCCGCAAACATTGATCGGGCATTTTGGGCAGCACAGTCACCACAGGTTCGTCTTAAACACGCACTTGAACTACGTAAGGTCAATTATGGAACAGATCGAGTTTCCTCAAGACTTCAGCGAGTTCTTGAAATTACTCAACGCCCATCGCGTTGAATATCTGCTTATAGGCGGCTTCGCCGTTGCGCTTCACGGCTACCCCCGAGCAACTGCCGATATGGACGTTTGGGTGGCGCGAGATCGATCAAATGCCGAACGACTTGTTTCGTGCTTACGTGAATTTGGTTTTGATACTCCAAATCTCACACCTGAATTGTTTGACGACCCCAATCGAATTGTGCGAATGGGCGTAGCGCCACTTCGAATTGAGATTCTCACTGAAATAGACGGTGTAAATTTTAAAGATTGCTCGGCGCGATCGATAAATCAGTCGGTCGACGGCGAATTAATCCCCGTAATTTCACTTGAGGATCTGAAGGCCAATAAACGAGCGAGTGGGCGCGCAAAAGATCTTGACGATCTCGAAAATCTTCCCTGACCTACTGAGCAGAAATTTTCTAAGCGCACGCGAATTTGCGCCGGCAGCACTGCTCGCGACACTCTGACCTTAGGCTAAATAGCGTGGTTTTGTTTTGGGCACTTAGTGGAGCAATTTTGTATGGTGTCGGAGACTACTTCGGTGGCCGGGCAACAAAAGTTTCAGCATCAACTTCTGTAACGTTTCTCGGTCAATTTGTTGCGCTGATTTTGTTAGTCGTTCTAATTGCATTTGATAACACTCCAGTTATGGCACTTAAAGATTGGATATGGAGTGGCCTAGCGGGCGCCGGTGGGGTCATCGCCTTAGTTGCGTTTTATCAAGCGATGTCACTTGGCTCAATGACAGTTGTCGCGCCGATTGCTGCACTAATCGGTATGTGCAGCCCTGTAATTGTTGGTCTACTTCAAGGTGAGCGACCAGCATCGATCGCTTATCTCGGGATGATTCTCGCATGCATCGCAGTTGCCCTTGTCGGCGATGCGCTCGATCATCACGATCTGCCAACCCCGATGAGAGCAATCGTGCTCGCAGTTATTTCTGGTCTTGGTTTCGGAGTGATCTTCGTGTGCCTCGCACAAACCTCGCAAGACTCAGGGCTATGGCCGCTACTCGGTCAACGAATTGTGAGTGTTTCAACAGTTGCAATTGTTGGGTCACTCGGTGCGAGGCGACTTAAAGTTGCTCGGCCCGTTATTTGGTTTGCAATTCTTTCAGGCGTGCTCGACACAACCGCCAATTGGCTTTATCTTTTGGCAATACACGGCGGGTTGCTCTCGCTCGTTGGAGTGATCATTTCTTTGTATCCAGTTTCTACAGTTGCACTCGCAATTTTCGTCGACCATGAAAAACTGCACAAGAGCCAGTTCGTCGGATTATTAGTCGCCGCAGCAGCGCTTTCAATGATCGGCTACGCCTCATCCGCCAGTTGAAATCTGCGCGCTGAATGTGAGACTAGTGCTGTGAGTGAGCCGAGCAATATTCGCGACAAGGTTCGGTTGATTCTCGAGCGGGCCAATCATCCGAATACCCCGCAGGCCGAAGCCGAGACCGCAATCGCTCTCGCCTATCGCATCATGCAGAAGTACAACCTCAATGATGCAGACGTCAAACAACGCGAGCAAATTAATTCGCAAAGCGACGAAATTGAAGCGATTGAACACTCAATATTTGGCCCATATCGAGTGCGGCGGGGCTCGCTGTTTTATGTGATTGCCCAAGCGGTTTCGTGCGCGTGCTTTCGCGAGAATAGAGATGTTGGAACTGACGAAGTCCGAATGGTCGCTTTTGGCACAGCACGAGATCGGCACGCACTTGAAGTTTTGTTTCAGGCTGCAGAGTTGCTCGCCTTGCGGACGATGCCGACTGGCGACAGAAGGTTTCGCACGTCTTGGTGGCATGGCTTCACTGCCGGGGTCAATAAGAAACTTACTAAAGAGCAAAAGACAATTTTTCAAGAAACACCCGGTTCGCAGTTAGTACTCATTGAGAGATTCGAGCGCGCCAGTTCGTTTATGTTTGCTGCCGAGCCGGGCCTTTCAAACACTGGTTCTTCGTTTATCAATAACACTGATGCTTACGGTGCGGGGCACTCAGCCGGAATGAGTTTTAGTACTGGCAGCAACAGCCTCGGGTCTTGGCAACGATCTTTGGGTTCGGGCACAGGCTCGGGTTCAGGTTCACGTGATTAATCAAAGCCAAGACGCTGAGAAGATCGCAACATACGACGTCGAAACACGTTTTGAATCTGAAATGCCAACTCGAAACTTCACCGTGATTGAAGCTGAGACATGGCTAAACAATGTTTGCGAGAATGAAGATCTAGACCCGATCAATGTTTCTCGACACAAACTGCCTGCAAGCATTGAAGCGCTTGCCGTGTTTGACAACTGGTGCATCAAAGTGCCAAAGAATAAAGTCTCTCAACACACATTGCTTCACGAACTCGCACACTTTGCGTGCGCCAATTGCGGACACGGCCACGAGTTTCGCTCACAACTCGTCGCCTTGCACCGCCGCTACACATCTCTGTCTCATGCCGCAGCACTTCACCAGCTATTTGTTGCCAGCGGTCTCTCGGTCAATCCCCTAATTGCTACAAGTTAAGTTCTCGAGCCACTGCACGATTTAATTACGCTCGGGCGCATCATTATTGTGCACATCGTTGCCGCTCACATGGTCGCCGACTGCACTTTCGCTGGCTGTGTTGTCGCTGACTGTATTGTCGCCAACATTTCGCCACAGTGGTGGGGTTTCTCCTTGTTTGACAAAGTGCTTGCCGATATTTGAATAGAGGCAACTATTTACGGCTTTCTTCTCGGCGCCAATATCTTTGCAAATTAGGCGTGCGCGACTGTTCGGATTCTTGCGCAGAAACTCGGTAATTTTTGTAATCATTTCTTCCATATTTAT
>CAMATY010000116.1 GCA_945861325.1 Ferrithrix thermotolerans DSM 19514 | reverse complement strand
TGCAATGTCACTGCTGCGTGGCGTGCGCATCGTCGTGGGGCGATGTTTGCGAACCCGTGTTACACGCAAATTCACCCAACTTGTATTCCACAAAGTGATGAGTCGCAATCAAAGTTGACTTTGATGAGCGAGTCGTTGCGCAACGACGGACGAATTTGGGTGCCGAAAAATGCCGATGACGCACGTCCTGCAGACCAGATTCCCGAGATCGAGCGTGATTATTATCTCGAGCGTTTGTATCCGAGTTACGGCAACTTGGCGCCACGAGATATTTCGTCACGCGCAGCCAAACGGCTCGTAGACAAAGGTCATGGTGTTGGGCCACTAAAGAATGGTGTGAATCTAGATTTCTCGGCGGCGATTGAACGCCTCGGCCTTGATGTTGTGCGCGAGCGCTACGGAAACTTGTTTCAGATGTATGAGCGCATCGCCGGCGAAGATCCATACTCGACGCCGATGCGAATTTATCCAGCGACTCATTACACAATGGGCGGTCTGTGGGTTGACTACGAACTTGCCACGACGATTCCAGGTCTATATGCCGCTGGTGAAGCGAACTTCTCAGACCACGGAGCGAATCGACTTGGCGCCAGCGCATTAATGCAAGGTCTTTCCGATGGATATTTTGTATTGCCGTACACAATTAGCAACGAACTAGCGCCGATGCTCAACAAACCGATTCCGACGACTGATCATCCAGCCTTCGTGCAAGCCGAATCTGAAGCCCGCAACCGTTTCAATGGCTATCTCAATGTTGGCGGCACGCGTTCGCCTGATTGGTTTCATCGCGAACTCGGCAAGATCATTTGGGACTATTGCGGAATGGAGCGCACGCAGCAAGGTCTTGAAAAAGCATTGTCAGAGCTACCAGCTCTATATAGCGAGTTCAAAAAAGATTTGCGCGTGACTGGTACTGGCGAAAACATAAATCAGACACTTGAAAAAGCAGGGCGAGTTGATGACTTTTTCCAACTCGGAATGTTGATGTGTCGTGATGCCCTTGACCGCGAAGAAAGCTGCGGTGCGCACTTTCGCAGCGAATATCAAACAGCAGATGGCGAAGCGTTGCGCGACGACAAGAACTACTGTCATGTTTCGGCATACAACTGGACAGGTGACCCGATGGCGGCCGAACTAAACAAAGAAAAACTCGAATTTGAAACGGCACATCTTGCAACTCGGAGCTACAAGTGAAACATCTAACAAATTTAAAACTCAAAGTTTGGCGTCAAGATGGGCCAGATGCTGTCGGCAAATTTGAGACTCACATCGTTGAAAGTGTCAGCGATGAAGCGTCGTTTCTTGAAATGCTCGACCAACTTAATGAGCGACTGATTGGCGAGAACAAAGACGCAGTTGTTTTTGACCATGATTGTCGTGAAGGAATCTGCGGAACTTGCTCGCTAATGATCAATGGGCGGGCGCATGGTCCGCAACGAGCGACAACATCTTGCCAGTTACACATGCGAACATTTTCGAGTGGCGACGAAATCGTGATTGAGCCATGGCGGGCTGCTGCATTTCCAATCATTAAAGATTTAATGGTTGATCGCGCGTCATTTGATCGGATTATCGAATCTGGTGGGTTCATCACTTCGCCAACCGGCGGAGCACCCGATGCAAACTTGACTCCAGTGCCAAAACCTGTTGCCGATGCGGCAATGGATTCTGCAGCGTGCATCGGTTGCGGTGCGTGTGTTGCTGCCTGCCCGAATGGTGCAGCCAATTTGTTTACGGGCGCGAAGATTGCGCACCTAAATGTTTTGCCGCAAGGTCAAGCCGAACGGTACAAGCGAGTAGAAGCAATGGTCAACGCAATGGATGATCAATTTGGCTCGTGCACAAATCACGGGGAATGTTCAGCAGCCTGTCCAAAAGAAATTTCACTTGATGTGATCGCGTTGATGAACTCTGATTTCCGAAAAGCAAAAACTAAGAATCGCAAGCAACTTAGTCGCAGTTAATTCGCGCGACTTTCAATTGGGGGATAATAAATATGTTGGGCGACCTCGCTACTTGGGTGCAAGATGTAATTAATCAGTTCGGATACTTCGGTGTTGCGCTACTGGTAATAATCGAAAATGTTTTTCCACCGATCCCGTCGGAGATTGTCTTGCCGTTTGCAGGCTTTGTAGCCCAACAAGGCGCTGGTGCTGCCCAGAGTGATACATCTGTGATCGGCATGATGATTGCTGCAACTGTTGGTTCGGTAGTCGGCGCACTGATTTTGTATTTTGTTTCAGCGGCAATTGGTCCAGATCGATTGCGCGCCTTTGTTGAGAAATTTGGCAAGTGGTTTGGCGTAAAGCCTGCAGATCTGGTGCGCGCTGAGGCTTGGTTTGATCGTCGTTCTTTTGTCGCTGTATTAGTTGGGCGTTGCGTGCCTTTGATTCGTTCGATCGTTTCGATACCTGCCGGGTTTCGCAGAATGAAACTAATGAATTTTATTCTGCTGACGGCGATCGGTAGCGCCGTTTGGAACATTGCTCTTATTGGAGCAGGCGCAGTATTGAAAGACCAATGGGACCGAGTCGGCGATTATGTCGGTGTTTTCCAATGGGTAGTTGTCTTGGCGATTGTCCTTTTCGTAGTCAGGTTTGTGATTTCACGGGTTAAGCGCCGACGCACTGGCGCAGCAAGTTAAATTAATTCGATGCAAGCATCTGACTTAACGCCAGTTGCTTACACTTTGCGAAACGGTATTCAAGAATCATTTCATAACGGCGCCGTTGTCTGTCTTGAGCGGGATGGATCAATTGCGTTTAGTGCTGGTTCGCCAAACGTGGTTATATTTCCGCGGTCTTCATCAAAACCATTTTTAGCAACAGCAATGGTGGCAGCAGGTTTGAAGTTGCCAGCGAATTTACTGGCCTTAGTGTGTGCCAGCCATGATGGTCGACCAGAACATTTGCAAGCCGCGCGCGATATTTTGTTTGGCGCTGGTCTGGACGAAACTGCTTTGTGTAACACCAAAGATTTTCCACTTGATGATGATGCAGCGCGTGAAGTTGTTCGTGGTGGTGGCGTCGAGACTTCGTTGCAAATGAATTGCTCGGGTAAACATTCTGGAATGTTGGCGACTTGTGTTGCCTGTGGCTGGGCACACGACGAAAGCTATTTGGATCAAGATCACGAACTGCAACGCTGCATTACTGAGATGATGCCCGAACTGATTGGCGAGAATGTTGCGCACATCGTCACGGACGGTTGCGGTGCACCAGCGCACGCGATGACTCTGGTCGGCCTTGCACGCGGATTTCGTGCTGTCGCAATATCAAAAACTGGTTCGCCGGCGCGAGTGGTTGCAGACGCAATGCGTGAGCATCCGCAAATGGTTGGTGGGCCTACGCGCGATGTGACGCTGCTGATGTCAGGTATTGCTGGTCTTGTTGCCAAAGATGGTGCCGAGGGTGTTTATGCTGCTGCATTGCCTGACGGTCGAGCCATTGCGTTGAAAATAGCCGATGGCGCCAACCGTGCGCGACCGCCGCTGATGCGGACAGCGCTTGTGGCGATGGGTATTGATATTTCTTGTGTTGACCCGCGTGCGTTTGAGTCGCCGATTTTTGGGCATGGGCGAGTTGTTGGTGAAGTGCGTGTCATAGATAATCTTTTGTCATCATGACACTTCATCATCAGACAAAAACTTTTCTTGAGTTGCTCGCCTCGCGCGGTGAGCCACCGCTCGAGCAAATGACGCCACTCGAAGCGCGGGCAATGGTCCGCAAATACTATGTTGCTTCTGAATACTCAATTTTTTCGCGACGCGATATTGACGCAGGTGGTGTGCCGGCGCGTTTGTATTCGCCATCTAACGAAAAGAATTTAGGGTTGTGCGTTTTCATCCATGGCGGTGGGTGGGTGTTTCATAATCTTGATGATTACGACGATGTTTGTCGGCGACTTGCAATGCAATCAGGTCATGCGGTCTTGAGCATCGATTATCGATTAGCGCCAGAGTTTGCGTTTCCAGTGCCACTTGAAGATTGTCTTGCGGCAACGCGTTGGGCGCACGAAAACGCAGCGTCGTTGGGTTGCGATGCGAACCGAATGGTCGTATGCGGAGACTCTGCCGGCGGAAACTTGTCAACGCTTGTCGCGCAACATTCTGGTGTGACACTCAAGATGCAGTTGTTGATTTATCCAGCGACCGATGCGCGATGCATCACCGAGAGTTATCAGAGAAACGCTCTCGGATATTTATTGACGGCCCCTGCAATGCAGTGGTTTTACGGTCACTATTTGTCTAGTGCCGGCTCGTCTGGTGCTGGTTCATCGAGCTCCAGTTCATCACGTGGCAGCGTCACTGACCCAATGGTTTCTCCACTATTGGCTAGTGATGAAGTGCTGGCCAAAATGCCACCAACATTTATGATCACCGCCGAGTACGACCCGTTGTGTGATGAAGGTGAACAATATGCAAAGCGGCTCAGCGAGTTAGG
>CAMATY010000115.1 GCA_945861325.1 Ferrithrix thermotolerans DSM 19514 | reverse complement strand
TCTTGGCGAGTCAACGCTTCTTCGTAGCCAAGAATTAGTGCTTCGTGACTTGTATAGAAGTCGACTTCATGCAATGGGCTATGACTCTCTGTATCGATTCCGCAGGCGCGCATAAATGCCAGCGCCCGATCAATTTCTGCGGCAACTTGTTCGTATCGCTGACCAGCCGCACTCGTTGTGACGAACTCTTGGTTCCATGCATGAACGCGGTTCAGATCTGCAAAACCGCCTTTGGTGAACGCACGCAATAAGTTAAGCGTGCTCGCCGATTGATGATAAGCCTGCACCATTCGCTGTGGATCAGGAATGCGCGACTCAATGTGTGGCGCTGGGTCATTAACCATGTGCCCACGAAATACTACGAACTCTTTGCCCCCGATATTTTCGGTATCACTTGAACGCGGCTTGGCAAATTGTCCGGCGATGCGACCAACTTTTACGACTGGCACACCCATTGAGTAAGTAAGCATCACTGCCATCTGCAAAATCACACGAAGTTTTTCGCGGATGTTTACAGCAGTGAAATCTTCAAAACTCTCAGCGCAGTCTCCGGCTTGCAACAAAAATGCGTTACCACTTGCAACCTGCCCGAGTGCAGTCAACAACGATCGCGCCTCGCCCGCAAAAACGAGCGGCGGATAAGAAGCGACCTGCTTGAGCGAGTTGTCTAGTGCTGTCTGGTCTGGCCACTTAGGTTGTTGCGCGGCAACATTATTTTGCCAAGAAGACGGTGTCCAGCGACTGGTCGAACTCATGGCTATAACCCTATTACCGCAAAATGCTTCAGACGGTGAGGATTTCTCCGGCGTCGTCTCGAAGTGTGTCAACTGCACGGCTGACAAGGCGACGGGCCGCTTCTGCAGTTACGCCGAGCTCTTCACCAACTTGACGGAAGCTCTTGCGCTCTCCGTCGTGAAGGCCAAATCGAGCCTCAACGGCATAACGAGCGCGATCATCAAGTGTGCCAAGAAGTCGGTCTAGCAAATCTGTGTCGACCATTCCCATGACGGCGTCTTCAGGGCTGATGTCTTCGTTGGGTACGAGATCACCCAAAGTGGCATCGCCGTCTTCGCCGATTGTTTTATCAAGTGAAACCGGAGTTGTTAAACGGTGAAGTTCAGCGTTCATTGCACTCAAGCCTTCAGCATCTCCAGATCCTTGACGAAGAGCCGCACGAAGTGTTGCCGAGCGGTCGCCAGGAATTCGAATAAGGCTTGCTTTTTGATCTAGCGCCCGACCGATGGCCTGACGAATCCAGAAGGTTGCGTAGGTCGAAAACTTGAAACCACGACGCCAGTCGAATTTGTCTACTGCGTGTTCGAGACCGAGGTTTCCTTCTTGGATTAAATCGAGAAGATCCATTCCTTGTGGCAATGGATAACGACGAGCAATTGAAACCACCAATCGAAGGTTTGAACGAATGAAGCGGTCTTTGGCGCGAGCAGCATTTCGTAGGTCGGCACGAAGCGCCGCGCCACGCTCACCTTTTTCGATGCGCTTGTTGGCTTCACGGCCTGCTTCAATTGCTTTTGATAAATCACGCTCATCTTCAGCATTAAGCAAGGCAACTTTGCCGATTTCGTTGAGGTAGATACCGATTGAGTCAGACATGGGGGGTTGATCTTTCTTGGGGGATTAGGGGGTATTCGGGGGTTACGGGAGTAAAGATAATAGGGCAGAAATTTGCAGCGGTCAAGGGGTTTGTGAAATTTTTCATAAATAATTTGAAACGGCTTTTAAACGCTATTTGGGTTGAATATTGCTATTGATACGAGCGTTCACTCGTAGACTTTGATAGTGGCAATGCGTGTCGGGTTGTTCGGGGGGACATTTGATCCACCGCATCTTGGCCATCTAGTAACCGCAGTGAATCTGCGCCATGTACTAAAACTGGACATTGTGGTAATGATGGTCGCCAATGACCCGTGGCAAAAGCATGGAACTCGTGAAGTTGCGAGCGCAGTTGATCGTTTGGCGATGGTTCAGGCCGCTATCAAAGATGTAGATGGACTTGTCGCTGGTGATGACGAAATTTCGCGTGGAGGCCCAAGTTTCACGGCCGATACCTTGGTGATACTGCGCGACCGGTATCTGGATGCAGAGCTTTTTACAATCGTCGGAGATGATGCCGCCGCAAAATTTGGGTCATGGCAGCGTGCAAATGAAATCGCCAAACTTTCAACTTTGGTTGTTGTTGACCGACCTGGTTCGCCACTGATGCCGCCAAGCGAGTTCATCTGGAACCGTGTCGAAGTGCCAAGGCTTGAAGTCAGTTCGACAGATCTGCGAGAACGCTTCGTTGATGGCCGCCCACTTGACTATTTAGTGTCGACCGAAGTGCTTGAAGTTATTGCCGAACGGGGCTTGTACGGGGCTCAAAAATCAAGTGTTAAAAAATTCGGCGCTAAAAAATCCGGTGCTAAAAAGTCCGGCGCTGAAAAATCGTGACGGCGATTCAACAAAGACAAAAGCAACGACTATTGGTTGCTATGTGTTGTGGCATCGCATCGGCATTGATGTTGCCTGCCGGTCTAGTAATTGCGTACCACTCGGTACTCAACTCAAATAGTGGAACCAATGTTAACGACATAAAAGTTTTGAAAATCTTAGAAACGCCGGTCGCGTTATTGGCAACTGTCAATGACTCAAAGGAGATCACAACTGTAAGCGTGATTGCGCTTGCCGGTGGAAGTTTAGGTGGAACTATTGTTTCTATTCCGGCAAAAGCCAAAGCAGAAGTTGCAGATGGTGAACAACCCCGCCGAATTTATGATTCTTATATCGATGGAGACCCGACGGCATTTGTTGCTGATGTTGAGGGTTTGCTTGGCGTATCAATTTCAGCAGTTGGAATTTTAAATCGTGATGATTTGCTGAGGTTGCTCGGCAAGGTCGGTCCTGCAGAGGTGTTGCTTGATTCAGATGTACGCAATACGACACCTGATGGGGCGACACTTACAGTTGCAAAAATCGGTAAGGCGACTCTTGACACTCTCTCGCTCGTCAGCATTTTGCTTGCGCGTGAAATTGATCAAAGTGAAGCAGCAAGATTTAATCACCAAAAATCTGTTTGGACGGCGATTACCAATGCTGTTGGTCTTGGGTTGAGACTAGATGCAGCAAATATCAACTTGCTTGAAACCCCGCTTGATTTTGATGGATTCATGCAGCGGTTATTCGCAGGTCCGATTCAGTACTGGCAGTTCTCGGCAGCTGCAGTGCCAGCCGGAGTTGATAATCCAAATTCGCAAGACATGTTCAGCCTTGATCCGTCCGAGGTGACGATGATCATGGCCAGCGTTGCACCTACTTCGATTACCGGCTCGGGTGTGCCAGGTGCGCTTTCGGTGCAGGTTGATAGTCCGTTTAACGACCCTGTGATTAGCCGCGAGATAGTCAGGCGACTAGTTGCGATCGGTTTCGATGTTGCTCTTGTTCGTGAAGTGCCTGGTCCACCTTCTGATTTAACACAACTTCGTTTCGTTGACACTCGAGCGTTTTCAGAATTAGACCTCAAAGACTTTATTGGAGACTTTGATGCAACTCGAACCAGTGAACGGGCACAGGGTATTGACTTGCAAATTATCTTGGGCTCGTCTTTCGTCAAATTCTTTAAAGACAATCCAGACCTCCCTGCCACTACCGTTGTGCCGGCAGAGCAATGAGTACTTACAAACCACAACCCGACGCCTTGCACATTGCAACCGTCGCCGCGAAAGCTGCAGACGAGAAACAAGCGACCGATGTAAATGTTTTAGATGTTGGTGAAATTTTGGCGATTACTGACTTGTTCGTGGTTGCGAGTGCCGATAACAAGCGTCAGGTACGCACGATCAGCGATGCAATCACCGACGCGGTTCGTCGTGAGACAGGTCGCTCGCCATTATCTAGTGAGGGTGTGACCGAACAGCAGTGGATTTTGATTGATTATGGCAGCGTTGTGATTCATGTGTTTGATGACGAGACACGAAGGTTTTACGAAATTGAACGCTTGTATCGCGATGTGCCAGCAGTCAGTTGGCGACTAGTCAGTTAATAAATTAGTTAATCTGCTGGTCGAGTTGCAACAATAAAAAATTGCTTGCCGAACATTCGCCAAAAAATTGGAACTGCTAAATAGAGTTTCACAAGCCACGGAAAAGAAAACCGCTGCGAGCGAAACGAAAGTGGTAAAAAGCGTGCAACGGTCGACTGGTGTTTGAGGCCGGCTGCCGCTAGGTGTTCTTCGATCGTTCTGTGGGTGAGTGGCAGTAGATGGTCGGCAAAGTCGTAATACTCTTTTGCGCAGTAACGAAAGTTTGGTCCCATTATCGCGAGCATTCCACCAGGCTTAAGTGATTTGCGAAGTTGAACTAAATATTGGTAGATCTCATCTGGAGTCGCTAAGTGTTCCAAAAAGTTAGAGACAAAAATCAAGTCAAAATAGTTTATGGGCAAGTCAACTTTGTAGATATCACCGAAACGCGTCGTCACACCA
>CAMATY010000114.1 GCA_945861325.1 Ferrithrix thermotolerans DSM 19514 | reverse complement strand
ACTGCTGCGATTATTGACGCCGACGGAAAATTTCTCGGCAAATATCGCAAGCAACATATTCCGCAGGTCAAAGGTTTCTGGGAGAAATATTATTTCACTCCAGGAACGGGTGGGTACCCAGTTTTTGACACGGCTGTTGGCAAAGTTGGCATTTATATCTGCTACGACCGACACTTTCCAGAGGGCTGGCGTGCGCTCGGTTTGAACGGCGCCGAAATTGTTTTCAATCCATCAGCAACTAGTCGTGGGCTCAGCGAATACATCTGGAAGATCGAGCAACCTGCAGCAGCAGTTGCCAACATGTACTACGTCGGAGCGATCAACAGAGTCGGCATTGAACCACTTGGCGATGACGATTTCTACGGTCAGAGTTATTTCGTTGACCCAGAAGGCAAATTTGTCGGCAATCAAGGAGATCCTCATAAGCCAGAGTTGATCGTGCGCGATCTTGACATGGACAAAATTAAAACTGTTCGCGACCGTTGGGCGTTTTATCGAGATCGTCGCCCAGACGCTTACGACGAATTAGTTGAGCGCTAAAAACAACCAAAAATATTTACAAATAAAATTAGGGGAGGAATTATGGCACGCACACTTATCAAAAACGGAACAGTCATCAGCCCGACCGGTCGGCACGACTTTGATGTACTAATTGAAGGCGAAACTGTGCTGGCACTTCTCGAGCGAGGCAAATCTGATTCGTTAAGTATCACCGCTGACAAAGTCATAGACGCCAAGGGAAAGTATGTAATTCCTGGTGGCATTGATGTGCACACTCACATGGAGCTTCCATTTGGCGGCACTGCAGCAGTTGATACTTTTGAAACTGGCACAATCGCAGCGGCCTGGGGTGGCGTCACAACAATTGTCGATATGGCGTTGCAGCGTTACGGCGAAAATGTTCACGAAGGTTTAGCCGAGTGGCATCGCAAAGCGGGTGGCAACTGTGCAGTTGACTATGCGTTTCATCAAATTCTTGGTGGTGTTGATGAACAGTCTCTGAAAGACATGACATATTTGGTTGATCACGAAGGTGTCACCAGTTTCAAATTGTTCATGGCTTACCCTGGCGTGTTTTATAGCGACGACGGGCAGATTCTGCGCGCGATGCAAACGGCTAGCGAAAACGGCGCGACAATTATGATGCACGCAGAGAACGGCATCGCAATTGATGTACTGGTTCAGCAACACATTGCACGCGGAGACACCGATCCAAAGTTTCATTCGTATTCGCGCCCAAGTCTGCTCGAAGGTGAAGCAACAAATCGTGCGATCGTTCTAGCAAAAGTTGCTGGAAACGTTCCGCTGTACATAGTTCATATGTCGGCATCTGAGGCACTCAATGCTTTGGCTGAAGCCCGACACGAGGGATTAAATGTGTTTGGTGAAACTTGTCCGCAATATTTATATATGACTCTTGAAGATCATCTGGCTCGACCAGGCTTTGAAGGTGCGAAGTTCGTTTGTTCGCCACCAATTCGCAGCAAGCACGACAAGCATGATCACCACGGCGATTTGTGGAAGGGTTTGCGAATGAACGAACTTGCAATCGTCTCAACCGATCACTGTCCGTTCTGCTTCAAGGATCAAAAAGAACTCGGCCTAGGCAACTTCTCAAAGATTCCAAATGGCATGGGTGGAATTGAACATCGAATGGAACTCATTTATCAGGGTGTAGTGCAAGGTGAACTGTCGCTTGAGCGCTGGGTTGAGACTTGCAGCACGACACCTGCACGAATGTTTGGTATGTATCCGCAAAAAGGAGTCATTGCACCGGGCTCAGATGCCGACATTTTGGTTTGGGATCCGAACAAGAAGACAAAAATCGGCATCAATGACAAGCATCACATGAATATGGATCATTCCTCTTGGGAGGGAACCATAATTGACGGGAAAGTCGACACTGTTCTATCGCGTGGCATGGTTGTAATCGAAAACGATAAATACACTGGACGCAAAGGTCACGGTAAGTTCGTCAAACGCGGTCTGTGCCAATACTTAAATTAAATAATCAACAACTACAGGAGAAATAATGAATCGCATTAGCCATTGGGTCAACAACAAAGTCGTCGCCGGAACATCTGGCAAGAGCGGCAAAGTATTTAATCCCGCAACAGGCAAACAAGAATCAGAAGTTGACTTGGCTAATATCGCCGATGTTGACGCGGCAGTTGCTTCAGCCAAGGCTGCGTTTCCTGCTTGGCGTGCAACAAACTTATCGCGTCGTGCCGAGATCATGTTTCGGATGCGCGAACTAGTCGACGCAAACCGAAAAGAGATTGCAAACCTTCTGACTCTTGAGCATGGCAAAGTGCCAAGCGATGCGCTCGGTGAAGTCGCCCGCGGTCTTGAAAATATTGAGTTTGCTTGCGGTGTACCAGCAATGCTCAAAGGTGGCTACTCAGAGCAAGCCTCAACTGGAGTTGATGTATATTCAATTCGCCAGCCGCTTGGCGTTGTTGCTGGTATTACTCCGTTTAACTTTCCGGCGATGGTGCCAATGTGGATGTTCGCTAATGCAATCATGTGTGGCAACACATTTATTTTGAAGCCGAGCGAAAAAGATCCGTCGGCGTCAATGTTTGTTGCTGACTTGCTTCGCCAGGCGGGTCTGCCAGACGGTGTGTACAACGTGGTACATGGTGACAAAGTTGCAGTTGATCGTCTGCTTGATCACCCAGACATTGCTGCTGTGAGTTTTGTAGGTTCGACACCGATTGCAAAATATGTTTACGAAACCGGCACAAAGAACGGCAAGCGTGTGCAAGCACTCGGTGGCGCAAAGAATCACATGTTGGTTTTGCCAGACGCCGATCTTGATATGGCCGCCGATGCCGCAATCAGTGCTGCTTACGGTTCGGCTGGTGAGCGATGCATGGCCGTTTCGGTCGTTCTCGCAGTTGACACGGTTGCTGATGCACTTGTTGACAAGATCAAAACACGCGTGCCAAATATTAAAGTTGGCGCAGGCACAGATCCAGCAAGTGAGATGGGTCCACTCATTAGTCGTGAACATCGCGACAAGGTTGCTGGCTACGTAACTGGTGCAGCCAAAGAAGGAGCCAAAGTAGTAATCGACGGCACCGACAAAGCCAAAGATGAAGGTTTCTTTTTGAACCCAAGTTTGATTGACCATGTAAAACCTGGCATGAAGTGTTACGACGAAGAAATTTTTGGACCAGTTCTGACCGTGATGCGCGTCAAGAGTTACGACGAAGGTCTACAAACAATCAACGACAATCAATTCGGTAACGGCACTGCAATTTTCACTCGAGATGGTGGAGTCGCAAGACAGTTTCAATACGAAGTGAATGTCGGCATGGTTGGTGTCAACGTTCCGATTCCGGTTCCGGTTTCTTACTATTCATTTGGTGGCTGGAAGGCAAGTTTGTTCGGCGATCAACATATGTATGGTCCTGAAGGCATCAACTTCTATACGCGTGGAAAAGTCGTGACATCACGATGGCCAGACCCGCGCACATCTGTGGTTGATCTCGGCTTTCCGCACAGCAGGTAAGCAACATGGATATCGGCATTGTTCTGCAGACGACGCCACCTGCAAGTCAGGTGATTGATCTCGCGCGAAAAGCCGACGCTCATGGTTTCACCCATGTCTGGACATTTGACAGTCACATTTTGTGGGAAGAACCTTTCGTTATCTATAGTCAAATTTTGGCGCAGACACGCAATGTAATTGTTGGTCCGATGGTTACTAATCCGGCAACTCGAGACTGGACAGTCACGGCAAGTTTGTTTGCAACTCTCAACGAGATGTACGGAAATCGCACTGTATGTGGCATTGGTCGTGGTGACTCGGCCGTGCGTGTCACAAACGGTAAGCCAACAACACTTGCGACTTTGCGTGAGAGCATTGATGTGATCCGCGAACTTTCAAATGGTCGCGAAATTAATTACAACGGATCAAAAATTAAATTTGAGTGGGCTTCAAAAAGCAAATGCGAGGTTTGGGTCGCTGCATACGGACCAAAAGCGTTGCAGTTGACAGGCGAAGTCGGTGACGGTTTTATTTTGCAACTTGCCGATATTGACATCGCTGCATGGACAATTGATGCCGTGCGCAAAGCTGCTCGCGATGCAGGCCGAGATCCAAAAAGTGTGAAAATTTGTGTTGCGGCACCAGCATATGTCGGTGATGATTTAACACACATGCGCGAGCAATGCCGCTGGTTTGGTGGCATGGTCGGCAACCATGTCGCCGATATCGTCGCCCGTTACGGCGACTCGAGTGCAGTGCCGAATGCTCTGACCGATTACATCAAAGGCCGCGAAGGCTATGACTATAAGCAGCACGGTCAAGCAGGAAACACGCACACGACTTTCGTCCCAGACGAAATTGTTGATCGCTTTTGCATTCTCGGCAATATCGACGAACACTTAAAGCGATTGAAGGCCCTCAAAGAACTTGGCGTTGATCAGTTTTCAATTTATTTACAACACGACGGAAAAGAACAAACACTTGATGCCTA
>CAMATY010000113.1 GCA_945861325.1 Ferrithrix thermotolerans DSM 19514 | reverse complement strand
ATTGGCAAAAATGGACTATTCGCCAAGTTTTTAAAACTTCCTGACAACGCCCAGTTACCGCAACCATGGTTTTATTTGGCTGGTGCAATTGGCGCACCAAAGTTTTCAGCGGGACCAGGCATCGGCTTTCGCGCTCAGCGAATATCGCCATAAAATCTCAGGGTCAATTTACCAAATCAGTCATTTTGTAATTTTTACGGTGTCAACATCGCCTGTTTTTGTAAAGGCGACAGTCACGCCGCGATAAGTAACAGTGTCGCCTTGCATCAGCAAGTCAAAAGCGCGTGTCGCACCCGTCGGCACAACATGATCAGCCCATCTCTCGCCAAGGTCGCTGTCGGTATACCCAGAACTCTGTGCGTATCGATTCGTGTCTTGGGTCGTATCAATGTAATAAACAGCCACACCATAAGACGCAATTGATTTCGTTGATCCATAAGATTCGTTGAGCATGCGTTTGCCCCAACCTTCGGCGCGATGTGATTCGATCACTAAAGCATTGGTGCTCGAAATCGGCACGATCACACTGCGTGGCCCGTGTTGCAATCTTTCAAGAGGGATGAGTGAGATCTCGAGAGATTTATCGGCGATCGGCATGCAATATAACTGGTCGTTACCTAGCCACCCAGTGAAAAATGAATCCCACGCGTTGAGCATCACTGACTTGCCGTTTTGATCGTCCATGATGCTGATCACTGAGCGCGGCGTGTGACCAGCCAAACCCATCGGGTGACCCCACTCGTGAATCCAAAAACTCCACAAGTCGTAGCCACGATCATAAAAATATTCAGATCCACCAAAGAGATTTTTCACAGGGCCCTCGGCTGATTCGACACGCCAGTTGGCCATGCCGAGATCTGGCGAGCCGAGTTTGATGCTCTTTGGAAACAGAACAAACACGAAGTCAGACGCGGTGAAGTCGACAAACTGGTCAGCAACCGTGACAACATCTTGAGCCATCGCCAATACGGTCGTGCGATCACCTTTAATCAGGCCGTAGCCAGAAGTTGTGCGTGGCATTCGTAACCATCGCTTCGGAAACTGCCAATTAAAAGTCAGCGTGTTATTCGAATGAAATGTAAACCATTTATTAAATTCGGCGATTTCAAGATCGGCATCCACAAGTTCGCCTGCTGTTCCGAGAGCGTCTGAAAAATCAACTGCGACCAACTGAACATTTGCGCGACCAGAAGTTGGCAGTGTTGATGTTCCATAACCATCACCACGCGGAAACCCGACGTTCCACGGTTGAAATTTAGTCGTCCGGGCTTCGCGCAACTTGCAGGCTTCAAGATCTGATCCGCCTGCGGGCATTGTTGGCGTTGCCGAGTTACTTGACAGTTTCACATACTTGCGTGAATCGTCAGAAAAAAGTCGGCACTCGAGATAACCGCTATCAAGTTCAACTTGAACTCCGATTCTGTCGCACGCATCATTTTCTTTGAGCTTTGTTGTGGTCGTGCTTGTCGTTGTGGTTTTGATCTTGATCCACTTGAAAGTCTTGCCAGATTTGGTGCATTTATATGTCACGCCAGAAACTTTTTTCATCGCATCAGATTTCGTGCATTTCGTGCCAACAATTTTTAGACTACTTTGCACACTCGACTTAGCTGAGGCGCTACCGGCAAACTGCGCAGGACTCATTGCCACAAAGCCACTCGAAACCAGGACACAAGCAAAAATCAACGCCGGTCTCTTGCGCATTGCAAAAGTCTAGATGTCGGCAAAATTCAAGTATTACACCGTATTTGTATACATGTAGAGGCATTACTGGATGAAGCGAAAATTGAAGATAATTGTGTTCGTTGTCCCTGGCATGGCAAGAGGATCAAATCAATTTTCGATTTCAGTCTGGACAGCCAGACAAAAAGTTATGAATCAAGCAGAATCAAAATGACAATTGAAAAGCAGATTCTTAGAGTAGAGGCTCTCTTACAGTAAAAGTATTCGAACTTGATGTCTAATTTTTAAAAGATTACACGGAAATTTGAATCAAAACTCGGACCATGAATTTCTGCTGAAATTCCATTAATGATTTCAATGTAGCTCTCTTTGAGGTAGCCATCTGTGTTGAATATTGTTGATGAATTCGTGTTAAGTAAGAGTATTTTGAAATCATCAGTTGCGTTTAGAACGCTTTTGCTATTTACGTTTTTTAAACATTTCCATTGCTCACACATATCTGCGGATATTAGGATTCCAATGTTTTTATGATCATTAAATTTTAAGGCAACATCAAAACTCGTCTGTCTATTAATCCATCTTGAGTTGACGAAAGGAGAAAAGTTCGCAATATTGAAGTTAGTAGTATCTGCGACTATATCAATATTGTCAAGTTTGAGATCATGGTTAGATGCAAGTAATTGTTCTGGCATTGTGTGGCTTATGCGAGTCGAAGTTTGTCTGTAATTGAGAATGTAATTAGTACTTGCAAGTAGTGTCAGAGTGCAAAGCGAAAACAAAATAAATTTTTCAAAACGATTTTTTACATCAGATGTTTTAAGTGTTAAACCTAATAATGGGAACAGCAAAGGTGCGAAGAAGCCGATGGCCTTCACATACTGGTAATTGTTAGAATGATCTATCACGATAGTTTTGATAGCTACTAAAGCTAAAATAACAAAGATACAAAAAATAAAAAGAACAGATAATTTTTTTCGAGCTCGCCAAAAAATTGTGCTGAGAAAAATCAAGAGCCCATATCCTAAAAACTCAACAGCAGTGGAGCCGAAATTTGTTCGACCTAGTTGCGGAAACAGCATATTATAAGAGTTATAAAGTCCAAATATTTCCGCAAGACGCGGAGAAACTGGCATATCCCAACCTCCTGTACTCAGTTGAGTAAGGCGTCTCATTAAATTATTAAGTGAGATGAAGAAATATGGTCCGCAAGCTAGAAGGCCGACTACTGTGGCAATTATGAGAACATTTAAGTCCTTTTGGGAACTTTGCGCAGGTTTGTATATCAACGACAGAAAAAAGAATACAGATAGAAAAGTTAGAGTGAGCAGCAGCATGTCAAAATGACCAAGAAACAAGACGGTTACAGCGCTTGATGTCAGTGTTGTTCTTTGGTTGACTGAAAAGTCGCAACTTGGGGTGAATAGTACAAAAAAAATGGAGGCAAGAGAAATGAAAACCCAAGACTGAAGCATTCCACCTTCATTCCAGACATGAAGAAAATTTACGTTAACTGAACCGGCAATTGAGCACGCACCTGCTAGCCAAACCGAAACTTTATTTGATCTCAAGCAATCAAAGATCAAGAATGTCGCGAACAGCACACTTAGAGTGGAGAGCAGTGCAATAACAGACCAGAGATATTTAAGGCCAATCAGACTCAAAACATTCGCTGTAATCGCCGCTGAACCTCCATAGCGTTTATCGGTGAGAATAAATTCAGATTTGACCTGTGATGAAAATGATGGAATTGTCCACTGATTTCGCGAACCAGGCTCAAGAAGCTCCGTGCGTGATGCAAAAGCAGAATCTTTTAATACCTTGAGTTCCAATTCATGATTTGTCCCATCTCGGAGTAATGCATCAGAGGCAATTGACGTACCGATAGCATCGGGGCCCGTTCGAATTGCCATTGTTAAAGACGTCGGTGAATCCATTTTTGGAAACAGTCCGACAAAGAAAATTGCGAATGTCGCAATAAGCATAAAAACTGCGTCTGTTTGGTTTGATTGAACTTTCGTGTGCTTGATTTTCTGACCTTTGTTTTTACGAAACTTAAACCATGCTGCGACCCAACCCAAGAATGAAGATATGACGATCGCAATATTTACAGAATCAATCGCCCCACCTAGTCCGTAAACCCAACCCCATGAGAGGGAAGCAATTGTTGAAGATAAAAGAAAAGTAATAGCCGAGCGGAAAACTAATGACCTGCTGGCTCCGAAGATAAAGTATGACCAGCCACCACCAACCAGTAGTGAGAAGAGGAGCGTTACGAAGATTGGTTTAAGCAGAAAAAACTCCCAAGACGAACCATAGTCTAGGGTCTAGATGTCGGCCAAGATGTGTTCGAGTTTGAGTTTTGGTTCGTCGACTTCAAGGCGTTGCAAGCGATAACGGTTTTCAAATAATGCAACCAGTGCACCATCGCCGCGCTTCAAAATTCGCACGCCGCCAATCTGACGCAAGCGATCGGCACTCGCATCATCGGTGACTCGAATTGCTTGATATGAAAGCGGGCTTATTTCAGTCGGTGAATTGAATTCGTGTTCAAGTCGATGCGATAAAACTTCGAATTGCAGTGCACCAACCGCTGCCAAAATCGGATGTGAATCGCCAACATCTGGGTCGCGTAAAACTTGAACCACACCTTCTTCGTCAAGTTGTGCAAGCCCACGTCGAAATTGTTTAACGCGAGAAGTTTCAATCGGTCGCGCCGTTGCGTAAACCTCAGGGGCAAACCTTGGCACCGCTGGATATTCAACGTGCTTTGATGCATATAGCGTGTCGCCGATTTTGAGTCCAGTGGCGTTAATTAATCCGATGA
>CAMATY010000112.1 GCA_945861325.1 Ferrithrix thermotolerans DSM 19514 | reverse complement strand
TTGATAGTTGCAGTGGTTATGGCTTTGCTATATCCAGTTGTAATGGTTATGAAGAACACGCACCTCACTAATACTCGTCTTTTGAAAAATGAACTTGTAGACGAAAAGATTGTGCAATCACCGAAACTTCTTGGATTTTCTCGAGGGCTACGCCATATTTTTATTGATAGTGGTAGTTCTAAAACAGCGCTGTTTGCTGAATTTGAAGAATTAGAGATACAGCGTGCGGGTTACCCGTCAGTAGAGTCAGTTATTTATGGACGGAGTTCAAATACTCTTGGCATCACTGAGCAGAGTTTTAGAAGTATTTTCACGCCATCATCGGCAGATTGTCAAGCTGAAGTTTTAGACTTTTTAGCAATTAGTGCAATTGTCAGCGAATATTCAGAATCGAGTGATTGTAGAACTGAATTGTCAACATATTTTGGTAGCGAAACTGAGCGATCCATTAGAAGTTTTTCTGGCGACGACGTTGCATTTGTCAATAAACCAAAGGTGTTCTCGAGTTGGTCAATTGCGGGGGATCCAAGTAACAATCCTCTTGAGTCTTGCCCATTGTTTGAAAAAAACTGTCTGTCGGGTTTGACAATTACAAAACTCGAAACTGAGTCGCGCGCACCGTTTGAGTTGTGTGAGAGCAAGTGCTTGTTCACATATAAATGGTCTGCGCCATCAAGCTCGAAACAGGTTTTGGTCCCAGAAAATTATGACAAGGCGATTGAAGTCATAGATCAAGCCACAGGAAATAAGTTAGCGACTGCAAATTATCAAGGTCTCCTGGCTGTTTCAATCCATGGTGGTGTGGCGGGCGGTGTTTTTGAAGCGACGATAAGACCTGATGCGATGATGTGGGCTCGAGTATCAGCAACTTATATTCATACTTTGATCTTGATTTTGACGGTGATTTTGATTTCGGTCAGGGGACTTCGCGGACGAAAACGCTTGGCACTCGCCGAAACTGAAAGTGTCGGCGAAATCAACAATCAAAGCGTTACGGCGACAAAGACAATCTCGAATAGTTGAGCGATATTGCGTCAATTATTTTTTTGAGGTCATTAGTTTCTTGCGTACAACATTGAGAGCGCTGCCAGCTTTGAACCATTTCACTTGTTCTGGTGAAAAAGTATGGCTGGCAAAGAACTCAATATCGTCGCCGCCGCGTTTGTGAACGATGCATCGCACAGGTTGATCAGGCACTGGTGGCATGCCGCGCACACTGATTGTGTCATTCTCTCCAACTAAGTCGTAATCTTTTGGGTCGGCAAAAGTTAATGGAACAATGCCTTGCTTTTTTAAATTTGTTTCGTGGATCCGGGCAAATGAGCGCGCGAAGATAGCGCAAGCACCGCGGTATCGAGGCTCCATCGCCGCATGTTCGCGCGATGAGCCTTCACCATAATTTTGATCACCGATTGCGCACCACTGCGTATTGTTGTCGCTGTAGTGACGAGCAATTTCGGGATACGAACGCACTTGACCATCGATCTTGTCGAAGCCCTCGCCAACAGCTCCAGTGAATGCGTTGACTGCACCGGCAAACAAGTTGCCTGAAATATTTTGGATATGACCTCGAAACTTAAGCCAAGGGCCGGCAGCAGAAATGTGGTCTGTCGTGCATTTGCCTTTTGCTTTCATAAGTACTGGCATGTAAATGAAATCATTGCCATCCCATTTCTCAAACGGTTCAAGTAGTTGCAATCTGTCACTATTCGGATCAACTACAACTTCAATGTCTGAGCCATCCCTCGGCGGGGCGATGAATGTGTCGGCGCCAGCGTCGTAGCCATTTTTCGGTAGTACTTCACCAACTGGGGCGGCGAGTGAAACTTGCGAGCCATCTGGTGCCATAATCGTGTCAGTAGTCGGATCAAAGTCAAGGCGACCAGCAAGCGCAAGAGCGATCACGGTGTCGGGACTGGTGACGAAACTCAGTGTGTTTGCCGAGCCATCGTTTCGTTTTGGAAAGTTGCGATTAAAAGAACTGACGATCGTATTTGGTTTATCGGTAATTTCTTTTGAGCGCTCCCACTGTCCGATGCATGGACCGCAAGCGTTGGCAAGAACAGTCGCACCGATTGCTTCAAGGTCGGCAAGCAGACCGTCACGTTCGATTGTTGCGCGAATTTGCTCTGACCCAGGTGTGATTAGTAATTGAGTTTTTGCTCTTAAGCCTTTCGAGGCAGCAAAGCGCGCGACGCTTGCTGCGCGTGTGATGTCTTCGTATGAACTGTTGGTGCAACTGCCAATTAGTGCAGCCGAAATTTCGAGGGGCCAATTATTTTCTGCAGCCGACTTGGCAACACCACTGCCGACACGGTGGGCGAGGTCAGGAGTGTGTGGACCATTAATTAGTGGCTTCAAAGATGACAAATCAATTTCAATCGTGTTGTCATAAAGTGCACCATCATCTGGGCGAAGATGTTCGGCGACTTTGTCGGCAGCCGCTGCAATTTCACTGCGACCAGTTGCTTGCAGATATAGCGCCATCTGAGCGTCGTAACCAAAGACCGAACAAGTTGCACCGATCTCGGCGCCCATATTACAAATAGTTGCTTTGCCAGTCGCGGATATTGTGTCTGCCCCGTCGCCGAAATATTCAATTACGGCACCTGTGCCACCTTCAACTGTCAAGACTCGAGCAACTTCTAAGATCACATCTTTAGGACTTGACCATCCAGAAAGAGAGCCAGTGAGTTTGACGCCGATTACTTTAGGCCAGCGCACATTAAATGGGAAGCCAGTCATGACATCAACTGCATCGGCGCCACCAACGCCGATCGCAACCATGCCGAGTCCGCCTGCGTTTGGTGTATGACTATCGGTGCCGATCATCATTCCGCCAGGAAACGCATAATGCTCGAGCACAACTTGATGAATAATTCCGCTACCAGGACCCCAAAAGCCGACACCATATTTTGCCGACACAGATCGGAGAAAGTCGTAGACCTCTTTGTTCGTGTCGATTGCGACGCCCATGTCAATTCGCGCGCCGGCTTTGGCCAAAATTAAATGATCGCAATGCACTGTTGAGGGCACTGCAGTTGTTGGTAAACCGGCTGTCATGAATTGCAGTAAAGCCATCTGTGCGGTTGCGTCCTGCATTGCGACGCGGTCTGGCTTGAAATCGGCGTAACTGCGCGAGCGCTCAAGTTCTTGTTTCGCTGGTTTTGTTAAATGATTGATCAAAATCTTCTCGGTCAGTGTCAGGGGTCGTCCTAATCGCTTTCGGCCGAGTGCGACATTCTTCGCAAGTTTCGAATATACGGTGGTGACGAGTTCAATTGGAGTTCCGGCGCTTGAAGTCATTTTGATCCTTTTTCTTATCTGGTGTTAGTGTATACAAGTATAGTACAAGTGCGATTAATTCAATATCACCAAATTGCTAATTCGTTGCGTTCGCGAATTGAAGCTGGCGAATTTTTTGCTGGGCGAGTTTTGCCAAGCGAAGCAGAACTGTCCACCGAATTTAAAGTCAGTCGTGTAACTGTGCGGCGAGCCTTAGAAGTTTTACGGGATGAAGGTTTGGTGATTTCGCGTCAAGGTTTCGGTTGGGTTATGGCTAGCGACCAAGTGACACAAACTCTTGGGCGACTTGGAACGATCGAAGAGCAGATGATCGCCAACGGGATGAAGTCGGAACGACGAATTGTTGAGTTTGGTTTTGAAAAAGCGACACGTAAAGTTGCGAAAGTTTTAAATTGTGACCAAGTACTGCGGGTGAAGCGAGTCAATACTGCAAATGGTGAGCCGTTCGCAGTTGTAACTGTGTGGTGTCCATTTGATTTGGGTCAACATCTTTCGCGCAAGGAAGTTGAGCAGTCTGCGTTTTATGAATTACTTGAGATTCCGATTGGTGGAGCGACGCAGACTATCGGCGCTGACTCGGCGACTAAAACAGATGCCGGGCTATTAGAGGTGCCGACTGGTTCACCAGTTCTGCATTGCGAGCGAATCACTCGTGACATCGCGGGTAACGCAGTTTTATTATCGCATCATGTATTTGCTGCTCACCGTACAAATTTTGTAGTTGATTTACCGACTGCGGGTCGTTCTCTCGCACCAACTGGTATGCGACTAGTTGATTAACACAGTTGATTAACACAGTTGACTAACACAGCTGACTAGTCAACTCTTTACCACTTGTCCCAATGTAAAACTTTTTCAAGTGGCAAGCGTTTTGCTGGTTTGAAGTCGGTGCCAACTGTGTAAGAGATTGGGAAGAGTCCGCCTTGCGTAATTTTGTCGTGCGGAATTCCCAGAATTTCTGCCGCTTTCTTTTCGCCTTCGAGTATCAAGTGAATCGTCGTCCACGCTGAGCCCATGCCGCGACTACGTAAAGCCAACATAAAGCTCCAGACTGCAGGCAACAGCGAACCCCATCCGCCTGCACCCATGCCGACTTCAATGTTTTCAAGGCGGCCTTCAATGCACGGGATCATCATCATTGGTGCGCGATACATTTCTTCGGCCAAATACATCGCAGAGTCTCGAACTTTTGGCATTTGATCGATTCGCATGTCACCTTCAGCAAATT
>CAMATY010000111.1 GCA_945861325.1 Ferrithrix thermotolerans DSM 19514 | reverse complement strand
CACTTGGGAGCAAATAGGTAGATCGTTTGGTCTCACCGCAGAATTAGCCCAGGACAAATACTCAGCACTGATTAGTGAACGGGGCTAATGTTCCGGGGCTAATGTTTCAGTATGAAAACTTTCAAAAACTACATCAACGGCAAAGAAGTTGCAGCACAAGACGGCCGCACAACACCAGTCATCGACCCAGTAACTGGCAAGCAATACGCAACTGCCGCATTGTCGGGCCCAGCAGATGTTGACTCGGCGATGAAGGCAGCCGCCGATGCATTTGAATCATGGAAGCACTCAACGCCATCTATCCGTCAAAAAGCGATTAATGACATCGCTGACGCAATGGAAGCCAACATGACTGAGTTGATCGAAGCCGAAATTGAAAACACTGGTAAGCCACGAGCGATCACATTTAGCGAAGAGGTGCCGCCGATGATGGATCAAATTCGATTCTTTGCTGGTGCTGCGCGAATGCTTGAAGGCAAGAGTGCGGGCGAATACATGAGCGGCTATACCTCTTATATACGACGTGAACCAATCGGCGTGTGCGCGCAAGTTGCGCCGTGGAACTATCCATTGATGATGGGAGTCTGGAAATTTATTCCAGCAATTGCCGCTGGCAACACAACCGTGTTGAAGCCAAGCGATACAACACCAGCATCAACAGCATTGCTCGCAAAAATCGCCGGCGAAGTTTTGCCACCAGGCGTGCTCAACGTCATTTGTGGCGATCGCGACACGGGTCGGTCAATGGTTGTGCACAACACACCAGGCATGGTTTCAATTACCGGTTCAGTTCGCGCCGGCATGGAGGTCGCCGAGGCTGCATCAAAGAGTTTGAAGCGAGTTCAACTTGAACTTGGCGGAAAAGCACCGGTCATTATTTTCGACGACGCCGATATTGAACTTGCTGTTGAGACGATTGCAATGACTGGCTATTTCAATGCGGGACAAGATTGCACTGCTGCCACTCGAGTCATCGCTGGCCCAAAAATTTATCGTGATTTTGTTGATGCACTAACTGAACAAGCCAAGAAAACTAAGACTGGCAAACCAGACGAAGATGTTTTGTACGGGCCACTTAACAACGAAATGCATCTCGGCAAAGTCAAAGGCTTTCTTGACCGAGTACCAAAGCACGCAAAGGTGACGACCGGTGGTTCACAGGTCAAAGGTGCAGGATATTTCTTTGAGCCAACTGTTGTTTGCGATTTGAAACAAACAGACGAGATGATTCAAAATGAAATTTTTGGACCAGTAATCACAGTGCAACAATTTAGTGACGAGCAAGAAGCATTGAAGTGGGCAAACGGAATTGAATATGCGCTGGCCTCTTCGGTGTGGACGCGCGACTTGGGCCGTGCAATGCGGATGACAAAAAATCTTGATTTCGGTTGTGTTTGGGTCAACACACACATTCCGATGGTTGCCGAAATGCCACATGGCGGATACAAAAAATCTGGCTACGGCAAAGATCTCTCGGCTTACGCGCTCGACGATTACACGCGCATCAAGCACGTGATGATCAACCTAAATAGCTAACGCACTGGCTGGCAAAAATTAAATGGCGACTGGCGCTTGCAATCGCTTAGCGGTTGCTTGTAACAGACGATCAAGAATCGTCGCCATGATCACAATCGCAATGCCAACTTCGACTCCGAGCCCAGAGTCTGGTTTAGTCAACGCTTCGATTGATCGGTAGCCGAGACCGCCCCCGCCCACCATGCCTGCAATGATTGCCATTGCTAAGACCATCATCACCATCTGATTAATTGCCAAAATAATTGATGGCATCGCCAACGGCACTCGCACACCCCACAACACTTGTCGTTGCGTTGCGCCAAATGTTGTTGCTGCCTCAAGTGACTCGTAATGAACTTGGCGAATTCCAAGACTTGTTAACCGAATACCTGGCGGAATCGCATAAACAACTGCAGCCACGATGCCAGGCACCGGACCCACTGAAAAAATCATTACAAATGGAATCGCATAAACCAAACATGGAATCGTCTGCATTGCGTCAAGCACGGGTGCAATAATTGATTCGGCGCGTGGTCTGCGCCCAAGCCAAATGCCAATCGGAATGGCGATCAAAATTGACAAAATCACTGCAACAACAGTTTGCGCAAGTGTGTCAACAGAGTCTGGCCACCTGCCGGTCAACCCGATAAACGTGATGCCACTTGCGGTGAGCAAAGACATCTTCCAGCCGGCAATATAAAAAGAAAATGCACTAGCAACGACAACTACCGCTTGCCAAGTAATCGTCTCATTGAACAAAGTTTGGGCACGCACAAGAATCTCACGCACAACAAAATCGTTAAATGGCCGAGTTACAACATCAAAGGTCGTACGAAACCATTTAAACCCAGTATCAATTGGGTCAGCGAACGAAGTGCCCCACGAAAACGGAAACTCGATCCAACCCAAAACTCGACCGATAACTGCCGCTACGGCAAGGCAAATAATCCCTATATATAAGGTATTGCGTTTGATACGGATTCTTTGTGCGCCGGGAGTTGAAACTAGCGACATACTGACGCGGTCAAGCACGAGTGCAACGGCGACGACGGCGAGACTGACGATTAGTCCGCGGCCTGGTTGAAGGCGACGAACGGTTTGATTTATTTCTTGACCAAGACCGCCTGCACCAACCAATGTTGCAATCACCACGATGCCAAGTGCCATCATCACGGTTTGATTGATGCCAGTAATAATTGACGGCACGGCTAATGGCAACTGTACTTTTGCAAGAACTTGTCGTTTAGTAGCACCAAACATTTGGGCGGCTTCAACTGCGGATCTTGGCACTTGCTGGATGCCGAGTGCGGTGAGTCGAACCATCGGCGGCAACGCATAAATCACAGTGGCAATCGCTGCAGGTGCTGGACCGATACCAAAAACTAAAACGATTGGGATTAAATAAACCGTTGCCGGCACAGTCTGCATTCCGTCAAGAATCGGACGCAGTATGGATTCGGTGCGCGTGTTCAAAGCAGTAAGTACTCCGAGTGGTATACCAACCAACACACACATAAAAACTGACACGGCCATAAGCGAAATTGTGACAATACTTTCTGACCAGACACCAACTATGCCTGGGTAGACGACTGCAAACGCGGCAAAAACCGCGACTCCCCACCTGCGAGTTCGAGCGATAACGACGAACACAACAATTGCCGGAATAAACCAAGGCAGCCAAGTGAAAAATGATTCAACACAGTTGAGCCCAAACTCAACGACCGAAATCAACGGATTGAAGAAAAACTTGAATGACCAATTGCTGCTACGGTTTTTGCGAACCCATGACTGCACGCCAGTAATTGGTTCAGCAATGCCGATGTTTAGCGACTCGGGAAACCCGCGAGTGCCAAATGTCTGTGCGGCGATAATTAAAACAAGTAAGCCGCCGATTCGGCTTTTCATTTTTGTTCAGCCTGCAAAATCTTGGCAACACTCTGACGATTAACGACGCCGATTGCCTTGTTGCTCGCATCAGTAACCGTGATCGCTTCATCGCCTTCAAGCAACATCGGAATAATCGTTTCAATTTTTGCGGTCGCCATCACGGTCCGGCCATTTGTCGCTGCGGTGCCAGCGACGGTTACTGTCTTGACGCTCAACACTTTTGCACGTGGCACATCGTTGACAAATTCACGAACATACGGTGTTGCTGGCGACGAAACTATTTCTTCTGGGGTACCGACTTGGTCGAAAGATCCATCTTTCATAATCGCAATACGATCGCCAAGTCGCAGTGCTTCGGCAAAGTCATGAGTAATAAACACAACCGTACGTTGCATTGTTTTTTGCAATCTAATTAGTTCGTCTTGCATTTCTTTGCGTATTAATGGATCAAGTGCAGAAAATGGTTCATCGAATAACAAGATTTGCGGGTCAACGGCGAGCGCGCGGGCAAGACCAACACGCTGTTGCATTCCACCAGAAAGTTGTTGTGGATAGTGATTAGCCCACCCGTCAAGGCCGACAGTCTTTAAAATTTCTGTGGCTTTTGCGATGCGTGTTTGCTTGTCAATTTTCTGCACTTCAAGGCCATAAGCAATGTTGTCGATCACTTTGCGATGCGGAAACAAACCAAAGTGCTGAAACACCATCGACATTCGACCGCGCCGAACTTCACGCAATTGTTCTTCGTTCATCGCCAACAGATTGTCGCCACTCAACGAGACTTCACCTTGAGTTGGTTCAATGAGTCGCGACAGACATCGAATCAGAGTTGATTTGCCGGAACCTGACAAACCCATAACTACAAAGGTTTCACCACGCGCAACGCTGAACGAAACATCGCGCACCGCAACTGTTTGCTGGGTCTGTTGCAAAATATCACTTCGGCTCACGCCGTTTTTTGCCAGTTCAATAGCGCGGCTGCCGTCGCCTGGGCCGAAAACTTTCCAGATATTGCGCAGATCTAGCGCTGGTAAATCCCCCGATTCCATTTACGAACAATAGTGCCACATTTCGGCTGTGCACCAAAATTGCTATGGTTATGAGGAGCCTCAACAGGGGCAAGAGCCAATTCAAGGGGAAAATATGAAATT
>CAMATY010000110.1 GCA_945861325.1 Ferrithrix thermotolerans DSM 19514 | reverse complement strand
ACCCGCGATGCGCCAGAAGTTTTTGCTGTTTTTAAAGTTGACGACAAACCACGCAAAATCTGACTAAGAATTACACCACTATTTCCGCGAGCACCCATCAGCGAACCGTGACTAATTGCCTCGCAAGTGGTTTCTAATCCGGCTGATGCGCCATCAAGTTCTGTGACCACGGCGTCGAGAGTTCGCGCCATATTTGTGCCGGTATCGCCGTCTGGAACTGGATAAACATTGAGGCGGTTTATCCCGCTCGCGTGACGCTTCATCGTGTCGCGAAAAGCGATCACCGTGTGACGAAGGGCATCTGCCCCGAATTCTTCAAGCACTGGCACATCTGCAGACTACTAACAGTCTTTCTCGTGGCACGACAAATGAGTACGATTCACAAGCGCGACAGACAGCCCCGGTCTTGGCGCCGAGTGGCAAGTTGACAAGATTAAGAAATACTCTCCATTATCGATTTAACCGTCTCGCGAAATGGTGACTTCGGTACGGCACTCGGGAGCATCTGTCGGAGTTTTGATATATCTGCCCACATCATATCAGGTTCGTCGGCGTCGCGTTCAATAAATTCCCATTTCGCATCCATTGCGACGGCAAGATCAATAATACTTTGCGTCTGTCCAGTCGCAACATTGAAGATCTCATTCTTAATTTCAGAATTAAGAAGTTCGCAAATTGAATGGCTTACATCACCCACGAAAGTGAAATCGCGTCTTTGGGTACCGTCACCCGTAATTGTCAGAGGATTAGCACCTTTAATTTGTTCTACGAATAGACCGAAAAGAGCGCCGGCGTAAATTCCGTAGAGATTGAACAATCGGATTGATATCACATCAATATTGCCAAAGGAACCAACATTGAGAGCAACTTGCTCCCCGAGCAACTTCGAAATTGAATATGGATTTGTTGGGCGACAAATTTCTGTTTCATCAGTTGGAACATTACTAATCGTCCCATACGAAGATGCTGAATTAACGTAGAGAAATTTGGTGGCGTCGTGGCGTGCAGCGATTTCTACCAAATTATAAGTTCCAAAGACATTTGTTTCAAAGTACGCACTCGGATTAATTTTAGACTCTCTAATACTTATTTTCGCAGCAAGATGAACTACTGCTGTAGGTTTTTCTTTCTCAAAAATTTCATCGATGCCAGAGACATCACAAATGTTGGCATTATAAAATTTAATTTGACCGAACTTCTCAAAAGACTGAATTCTCTTTCGATCCCCACAAGACAGGTCGTCTACTACAACAATGTTGATACCTCGAGACGCTAGTTCTTTGCAAAGATGTGACCCAATAAATCCGCAACCACCAGTAACTAGAACCTTCCCTAGATTATTATTCAAGGTCTTACGGGGTCTCTTGGACGATACTTTAATGAGTATTTCAGGAATGTCTCAACATATTGCGTAATCACTCTTTCAATGTCTCGCAGCGACGTGGTTGAGGGTGGTGTGAAGTTAGTTCGATGGTAATTTGCGCTAAGTAAAACTGAGTGTTTATCTCGCATCGATCGTTCTAAATCTTGATTAAACAAGTCACGCTCTAAACAGTCATACTCTAAAGAGACCAGCATTCCCCGACCACGAACATTTCTAAAAAATGCATGATTTCCTAGCGCCTCAGTTAGTTGACTCTTCATCAATGTATTCCCTAGGTTCACATGCTCAAGCATCTCATCACTTTGAACAATTTTTTGAACTTCAATTGCAGCAACTACCGCAAGTGGGTGCGCTTCATAAGTTGATGCAAAAAAAATCCGATTTTGTCCAGCCTTTATCACTTCTTCAAACTCTGATTTAGTTACAACGGCAGAAATCGGACCATACCCGGCAGATAACTGCTTACCTTGAGCAACAAAATCGGGCGTTATTCCGTCCCATTCACAACAATAAACTTTTCCAGAGCGACCGAGCCCACAATATACTTCGTCAAGAATTAAATGAATTCCGTAGCGGTCACAAATTTCTCGGACTAAGAACCAATAGTTCCCTGATGGTGTTACATTACCCTGAAGTTGACCGAGCATGGTTTCAGCAACAAAAGCAGTTACTTTTTCTGGACCCGTCGCAATTATTGCCTCTTCCAGTTCTCTTGCAGATCGTGCTGCGTATTCGTTCTCCGATTCGCTCAGTTCTGCTTTTTCAAAATAGTTATGCTGCGGTACGAAAACGACATTTTTGGCCTGTAGCGGTCTAAAAAAATTATAGACTGGCGTTGAAGTCAAAGAAAGTGCCATTGCGGTAATCCCGTGATATGCATTTGATCGAGTGATGAACAACGATCGTCCAACTTGACCCTGTTCAACGCGCACTTGATAACTCATCCGCATCGCTGCTTCAATAGCCTCGGAGCCACTACAACCCGGGAACATAACTCGATCTAGACCAGCCGGAGCGTTTCTCACCAACAATTCAGCTAACTCAGCTGCCTTGCAATTAGAAAACGCGAGCGCGCTGACGAAAGAGTACGCACGCATTTGTGATTTGATTGCAGACTTAACACTGCGATTTGAACCACCGACTGCCATACAAGCCGAATATCCAGCGGTAAAGTCAATTAACTTCTCGCCAGAATCAGTGTAAAGATGTGATCCGCGAATTTTTCTAATTTTAGGGCCTAGTGGTGATGACGGGTACCTTCTAAGTAGGTACTTAAAGTTCTCAATTTCTGGAATTTGCTTCACCACCAAATAATAGTCCGCTCCCACTTACGCAAGGATCACGCAGAAAGGCGATCACCTTGTGATGAAGGGCATCTGCCCCGAATTCTTCAAGCACTGGCACATCTGCAGACTACTAACAGTCTTTCTCGTGGCACGACAAATGAGTACGATTCACAAGCGCGACAGACAGCCCCGGTCTTGGCGCCGAGTGGCAAGTTGGCATCTTAAGCAAGTATCTTTTGAGTGATGCAAGGTGTGATCAAGGCATATGACCCATCAACTGGTGATGGCGTGGTGATTCGCGATACCGACCTCGCCGAATATGAATTGTCGCCTACAGCGCTTGAAGGATCTATTTTTCGAATGTTACGCCAAGGTCAACGCGTATTGTTTTCTCTTGACTCATCGGGCCTTGCAACAACATTGCGACTCGGCTCCGAGCGTGACATGGAAACTCCTGGCGCATAGCGTTTCTAATTCATGGCTGCGCAATCTTCAAATCAAAAACTGAATGCTTGGGTTGCACAGTGGGCAAAAGTCTTACAGCCTGATGAAATTTACTGGTGCGACGGATCACAACAAGAATACAACTCGCTTTGCAACGCACTGGTAAAGTCTGGAACTTTCACGAAACTTGATGACGCCAAGCGACCAAATTCTTTTTGGGCACACTCCGACCCAGGTGATGTAGCACGCGTCGAAGATCGCACATTTATTTGTTCGGCCAACAAAATTGAGGCTGGGCCAAATAATAATTGGCGCGAGCCCGACGAGATGCGAAGCGAAATGAACGCGCTTTACACCGGCGCGATGCGCGGGCGAACAATGTATGTCGTACCTTTTTCAATGGGTCCACTTGGCTCGCCAATTGCGCATATCGGTGTGCAATTAACCGATAGCGCTTATGTTGCAGTCAGCATGCGGATCATGACTCGCATGGGACAGGGTGCACTTGACGCACTTGGCAACAATGACTGGGTGCAATGTTTGCATTCTGTTGGTGCACCGTTAACTGACGGCAAAAAAGATTCACCTTGGCCGTGCAACCCCGACAACAAATACATCGTGCACTTTCCAGAGACCCGAGAAATTATGAGTTACGGTTCGGGCTACGGCGGTAACGCACTACTTGGCAAAAAATGTTTTGCGTTGCGAATTGCGTCGGTTATGGCTCGCGACGACGGCTGGCTTGCCGAGCACATGTTGATTTTGAAACTCACGAATCCAAAAGGTGAATTCAAATTTATTGCGGCGGCGTTTCCGTCGGCCTGTGGCAAAACCAACTTGGCGATGCTCGTGCCAACAATCAAGGGCTGGAAAGCCGAAACAATTGGCGATGATATTTGTTGGATGAAGTTCGGCGCAGATGGTCAGCTCTACGCGATCAACCCTGAGGCCGGCTTCTTTGGTGTCGCACCTGGCACCGGTTTTGATACAAATGCAAATGCGATGCACACGCTTCTAGGTAATTGTATTTTCACAAACACCGCCTATACCCCTGACGGCGATGTGTGGTGGGAAGGCATGACAGATTCGAAACCAGCGCGCGCAACCGATTGGCGCAACCAAGCATGGACTCCAGAAACCGAAACTCCAGCCGCTCACCCGAATGCAAGATTTACAGCGCCGGCGAGTCAGTGTCCGTCAATTGCGCCAGAGTGGCAAGACCCAAGTGGCGTGCCAATCTCGGCGATTTTGTTTGGCGGTCGTCGCCGGACGACCGTACCATTAGTGACTCAGGCATTTGACTGGGATCACGGAGTTTTTCTTGGTTCAATCATGGCTTCTGAGACCACCGCAGCAGCTGGTGGTGCAGTCGGAAAATTACGATTCGACCCGATGGCAATGTTGCCGTTCTGTGGTTACAACATGGCTGACTATTTTGCACACTGGCTAAAAATCGGCACCAAAA
>CAMATY010000109.1 GCA_945861325.1 Ferrithrix thermotolerans DSM 19514 | reverse complement strand
ACGCTCATAGGACATACGTATTTTTCGGATATCTTAATATAAAAATCGAAATTGTTTGCAGATGGTGTGCCCGATGTATAACCAATCAGTTCTCCAGCCTTTACCTTGATCGCAGTTCCGGGCTTTTCATACTCTTCGTAACGCGCAGTCGGATTTCCGTTGTCGTCAAAACAGCTACTGCACTTGTCACCATAAGAGTAAGCAGCTCTTATGTCTGCACGAGGGTCAGTGAAATGGTTAAACCCCCAGTGATCACCGCATGTTGTGGAGAGATTAAACACCAGTTGGAAATCATCCGACGGAAAAACCTTATTTGCTGTGAGATGTCTAATTGTCGTCAGCACGCCATCAGCAGGTGCGTAGAGAGGAATTTTGGTAACTGGTGATTTCACCCATACATACGCAAAGCGTGCGTCGTTTGTCTCATTTCCATTTGTAATCATTGAGATGTCACTTGACTTAAATGGTGAGGCAGTAAACCGTCCGGCAGAATTAGACCCACAACCAGTTGTTTCGATTTTCGTCGATGATGTCGTCGATGATGTTGTAGATGATGTCGTCGATGGCTTTGCGGCAACCCACACGAGTTTCCCGCCAACTTTTGTGCACTTCAGATTGGTCTGACCGGACTTTTTAGTCAAGCCAGCCTTGGTACATATGCTGAGTGGTGTGTTAGATGCACCTACTCCAAAGGCTGACGCCACAAAAAGCGAACCGGCGATTAGAACGGCAACAAAAAATTTGGCTACAGCGCTATTAATAATTCTCATTACCTCAACTTACATCGCATGACTCAAAGCTTCAATAGTTGATTTCCCCAGCGACCACCAGGGCAAATAAATACTTAGATGCCGAGGAAGGAATCGAGTCCAAGGGTGAAGCCCTTGTACTCGGCAATTTTTTTGCATGCCAACACTACGCCTGGCATAAAGCTTGCGCGATCAATCGTGTCGTGACGAATTGTGAGTGTTTGACCCTGCGTACCTAATACGACTTCTTGATTGGCAACAACGCCCCGCATGCGAACTGCATGAATCGGTATGCCGGCTGCCGATTTTGCACCGCGTGCGCCAACAATCGCTTCGTGTGTTGTCGGGTCTTTCGCCCAATTACCGCTGGCCGCAGCCATTCGATTGGCTGTTGCAATTGCTGTGCCTGACGGCGAATCTGCTTTGCCGTCGTGATGAATTTCAATGATTTCAGCGGTATCAAAAAATGGTGCGGCGATTTCAGCAAAGCGCATCATCAGTACTGCACCGATTGCAAAATTCGGCGCAACGATGCAATTGCTTGACGAGAAAATCTTTTTGAACTCTGCAAAATCTGCGTCAGTAAAACCTGTCGTGCCAACTACGGCATGAACATTGTGCATTGCTAACCATGGCAAGTTAATTCGAGAAGCAGCAGCGACCGTAAAGTCAACTGCAACTTCAACTTTTGAATCAGCCAGTGCACGCAAATCTTTGGCAATTGTTAAGCCTTCAACAATCGAACCAGAAGCGGCAGAATCAACTGCCGCAACTAGTTCTAAATTTTTGTCAGCCGCAATTGCGGCACAGACTGTTTGTCCCATCCGCCCCGCGGCACCAATTACACCGACACGAATTGCCATGTCAGTCGATACCTATTGATCGTTTCGCAAATCGCGATCAAACTCTTCTTCGAAACTTACGCTGACTGCATCTGATGGCGCACTGCGATCATTTGATCGCGTGCGATCATTACGGTCGTTGCGCGGACGATCATTCGAACGTGGACCGCGATCATTCGAACGCGGACGGTCGTTTCTATCGTTTCGTCCGCCACGATCGTTCGAACGCGGACCACGATCATTTGAACGCGGACGATCGCCACGATCTTGACGCGGACCTCTGTCGCCAGCATCTGACGAACCACCAGCCGAGCCCTTGATGACTTCGCCATCTGGGCCAATCAGACTGAGACTGACTTTGCCACGATCGTCGATGTCATCAACTCGCACCTGCACTTCGTCGCCGATGTTAAGCACATCTTCAACTCGAGCCACGCGCTGACCGTTGCCAAGTTTTGAAATGTGCACAAGACCATCTCGACCAGGAAGAATATTGACGAACGCACCAAACGCCGCAGTGTTAACAACGCGACCTGTGTAAACAGCGCCAAGTTCTGCAGTCGGTGGATCAACAATTGCCAAAATACGCGCCTTGGCATCTTCGACTTTTGAGTTATCTGGCGAACCAATTGTGATGATGCCAGTTGCTCCGTCATCACTGACATTGATTTCTGCACCAGTCTCTTGTTGAATCGTGTTAATAACTTTGCCCTTTGGCCCAATTACTTCACCGACCTTGTCAAGTGGAATCGTAAATGTAACGATCTTCGGGGCACTCTCATTAACCGTTGCGCGTGGCGCACTAATTGCTGCGTTCATCACACCGAGAATCTTCAAGCGTGCTTCTTTGGCCTGTTGTAATGCTTTTGCCAAAACATCGCTTGGGATGCCTTCGATTTTGGTGTCAAGTTGCAATGCAGTAACTGCATCTGCAGTGCCGGCAACTTTGAAGTCCATGTCTCCGAACGCATCTTCTGCGCCGAGAATGTCTGTCAACGCTGTGTACTTGCCTTGATCGAAAATCAGACCCATGGCGATACCTGCGACTGGCGCAACAATCGGCACACCTGCATCCATTAAAGAAAGACTTGATGCACAAACTGACGCCATTGATGTCGAACCATTTGAAGACAAAACTTCACTTACTAAGCGAAGCGTGTATGCAAACTTTTCTTGACTTGGAACAACCGGAAACAATGCGCGCTCAGCAAGCGCACCGTGACCAATTTCGCGACGCTTTGGTGTACCGACGCGACCAGTTTCTCCATTTGCCCATGGGGCCATGTTGTAGTCGTGCATGTAACGCTTCGACGTCTCAGGAGTGATCGAGTCGATCATCTGGTTCATCTTTGGCATCGCCATTGTCAACACGTTGAGAACTTGTGTCTCACCGCGCTGAAATAATCCGGTGCCGTGTGCAGTTGAAATCAAACCAACTTCGGCCGAAACCGGTCGAAGATCAGCAGGTCCACGACCGTCAATACGAATGCCTTCGTCGACGACGCGCTTGCGCACCAATTTTTTAGTCAGTGAGCGAACTGCTTCTTTGATTTGCTTGTCTTGAGCAGGAAACTTCTCTGCAAGTTCAGCAAGTGTTGCAGTTGTTGCTGCATCAATCGCTTCGTTGCGCTCACTCTTGAGCGCAATACGAATTGCTGGTTGCAACTTTGCAGTTGCTGCTGCTTCAACGGCTGCAAACAATTCTTCGGTGTAGTCAAGCACTGGTGTGTACTTAAGTGGCTCGATTGGTCCGTGAGTTGCAATCACACTTGCAACGAGTTGACGCTGAAGCTTGATTGACTCTTTGATGAACGGCTTGCAAGCTTCTAATCCGCTTGCAATAACTTCTTCGTTAACTTTTGGTGCGCCGGCTTCGTAATACGAAAAACTTTTCTCGGTTCCGCCTGCTTCAACCATCATTACGGCAACATCGCCGTTGTCAAGTTCGCGACCAGCAACGACCAATTCAAATGTCGACTCTTCGCCTTCTTCAAATGTTGGATGAGCAATCCAGTTTCCTTCTTGACTGTAAGCCAAACGCACAGCACCAATTGGGCCGTCAAATGGAATACCCGAGATCATGAACGATGCCGAGGCTGCGTTAATTGCCAGCACATCATGAGGGTTAGTTTGGTCTGCCCCAATTACGGTGATTACAACTTGAGTTTCGTTGCGGTAACCATCTGGGAAGGCTGGTCGCAATGGACGGTCTGTAAGTCGACAGGTGAGAATTGCCTGCTGACTTGGACGACCTTCGCGCCGAAAGAACGAGCCAGGAATTTTTCCGGCTGCGTATGCGCGCTCTTCAACGTCAACTGTCAACGGGAAGAAGTCGATGCCGTCACGCACGCCCTTTGCGGCGTTCGCTGTTGCAAGAACTGTTGTCTTACCAATTTTTGCTACTACTGCTCCTTGTGACTGCAAAGCGAGTTTGCCTGTCTCAAAGGTGAGTGTTCTATCGGTCCCTGAAATTGGACCGCTTACTGAAATGGCCTCAGCCATGATATTTCCTTTCGTGTCTGTGCCGTTCTTTACGGAGTTACAGACTTATGAAGCGAGCAAATTGTCGGTTCCCAGTTGAGAACTTCGTGGATCTTTTGCGAGACTACTTTGAGACCAGTTCGCGAAATCCTCAACTGACAACCAACTACAGATTGCTCGTTTGTTTATGTTGTTATTTTGTTTTTCTTGTTTATGACTATTTAACGACGCAAGCCGAGATCTTCGAGAAGTTTTCGATACTTCTCGATGTTTTGATCTCGTACGTAATCAAGCATTCGTCGGCGACGACCAACCATCATCAACAATCCACGACGTGAGTGGTGGTCTTTGACATGGCTTTTGAGATGCTCGGTCAGACTGTTAATTCGCTCGGTGAGAAGTGCAATTTGAACTTCTGGTGAGCCTGAGTCTTTTGCGTGCTGTCCATGCTTGCTGATGACATCTTTAGTTGGAGTGATCGCCACTTTAATTTTGCCTTTCGAAGTCTCACCCGCAGAA
>CAMATY010000108.1 GCA_945861325.1 Ferrithrix thermotolerans DSM 19514 | reverse complement strand
TTGAAAATTTAGAACTGCCGGGAAGTCTTCGCGAAATTGCATCGGCATATCTGGTTATTGGAGAATCAGAAATCTTGATCACTCGCGACCACATTGTGTCTAATTGATTGTTGGCAACTGCATAATCTGGGTTTCGGTACCAAATATCTGCTATTTTTTTAGGATCGCCGTGAATTTTTGCGTCTTTCTCACATAAGTGGATTTCTACATTTGATGCGTAGTGTCCGATTTCGTGACTCGGCAAACGCCCAAACTTATAGTGCCGAACTGGATACACGACTCGGATAGCTATAGCAATCAGAAATCCAACGGTTAATTGCAGAAGCCTGACTACAGATTTCATGTACCACCAAATGACTGATGGTTAGTAAGAAAACTTTGAGAAATTGGTAGCCCACCAACTGCGCGTTCGGATAAACGAATATTTTGGGCGACAACTTGCTGGACAGTCATAGTCCAATCATTTTTATCAAATCTTGAAAACATCTCTACTACAGCATCTATTAGGTCTTGTTCTGAATTATCAATAATCTCAAACTCAAGATTCTCGTGAACCGATGACTCACACCACGGAATTGGAGTTCTCAACGACTGTTGCAGGCTCATCGCCGACTTCTCATTTTTAAGTTTGAAGCGTTTGGGCACCATGAAAGATTTTTCAAAAAATGAACAATGTCCAAACGAAGCATAGTTAGTTCTAATAACCGGTGTTCCAAAACACATCGGAACTTCTGAACCACCCGAATTTGTTGCAATTGAAAACTTAGCCTTACCCCACAAGAAGACATCCATCCAATCGATTCGCTCTACTGCATGCGCATAGTCAATGACATTGCGCATCGCCGGAAGCGGAGTCATCAGCGGACTGCCCATTCGGATTACCCACCCACCGCGTGCAACTATTTCTTCAATCATCGGAATGTAGGTTGCGATGTTTGCGTTTTGTGCCCGTGCATGAGCACGATGGTCACCTTCTCTGACATGCATAATCACGAACCAAGCATCAGACGGAAGTCCCCAACGCTTTAAAATTGCCGATCCGCGCTCAATAATCGCTTCGGGCACAGTTATCAATGGATCGCGTTTCGCATCGCTCCAAGATTGATTTGCGATACTAATCGCCGACCATTGGTCAACTATTCCAGACTTAAGTCGGTACATCGGCACCTGATCAGCAATCGTGTTGAACTTTTTAGTGAAAAGTCCAATGAACTTGTGATCAGATTTAATGTTTGTAATTTTTGGCAAAAAGAGTTTAAGCAGTGCGCTATTCGCCGAATACCGCGGATCGTAAAGAAGAATCCTCTTTTCATCAGAACTCAGGCCTAACTCGCTCAACTTGATTACTGCGTCAAGCAATGAGATGTGGCCGAGTGGCCCCGTCCAGTCGTTGCCGAGAAAACGAAGTCGCCCAATTTCTGATTTTTGCTCATCAGCCAGTTGCCCCATCAAGTGATCTGCCTGTGTTGAGACCGAAAGATATTTAGACCACTCACCTCGAACAAAATGTACTTGTGCTAAAGATTTTTTAAGTTCAATAGATTTTGGAAATACGCTCAAACCGTTATTTAGCACTTCGATCGATTGCGATGTTTTGAAGTCTTTAATTAGTTTTCTAGATGAAACTAGAACTTCTTCAACTTGGCGATTTAGCGAAATTTGTGCCTGGTCTAAATTAAAGTTGCGGTCAACTGAGTTAACAAATTTGCTCGAAATTCTGCTTAGTTTTTTCCAAAATCGTGAATTTGTGAAACTTACCGACGAAACAAGCGTCATCACCGACCTGACCCTCGAGAACTTTTTCAAAAAAGTTAAAGGGTTGCCATGGCTAATCTGAAACAACTGTCGGCGAATTTTTCTAATTAACATTGGCGATCTCTTGGGCAAGTGCATAACTCTCGGGCGTTCCAATATCTAAGTAAATTTCATTCGTTTCAACGACATAAATTCGGTCGTATAACTTAGGTATCACCTGTGTACTGAAATCACTTTCAGTTGTCAGACTGGCGATTAATTCGCTTGAAAGAATATAAAGCGCACCGTTCGCAAGGTTGCCGTGATCTTGAAGCGACTTTTCGTGCATATTTTGTAAAACATTCTGATCATCAACTTCAAGAATTCCACATGTTTGTGGCGTCTCTGTGCGAAAAGCAAGCATTGTCATCAAACATTTCGCGGGTCGTTGATTATGAAATTTAATCAACTGGCCGAGGTTTGCTTCTGAATAATTGTCGGCATGCAACAAAATTCCATCTTGGCTATTGAAAAAATTCCGATTAGCAATCAGTGTTCCAGCGGTACCAAGTAATTCTGGTTCAAAAACTGATTCAACCTGGTCACGGTAAGCGGCCTTAGCGATATGTTCTTCAACAACTTGATGTTTGTAGTGCAGATTTACAAGTATTTGGCTCACGCCGACTTTCAGAAGCGAGTCGCACCATATATCTAATAAAGGCTTGCCCTTAATTGGAACCAAACACTTTGGAATCGTGTCAGTTAGAGGTCTAAGTCGAGTTCCGAGTCCAGCAGCGAGTAGTACTGCTCTCACTCCGCCAACTCATGGAGAAGTTCGTTTGGTGTAATTGGTGTATTGCCAACGCGACCGACTTGAATTGCCGCCGCCAATGAACCAAGCAACCCTGACTCCCACATGTTTGCCCCAACACTCATCGCCAGCGAGGTTGCAACGAGCATGCAGTCTCCTGCACCTGCGACATCTTGCGGGGCCGAATTGAGCGCGGGTATCTGGTCGGTCTCCCAGTCTTTGCCCCAGCGTCCATGCAAAAGTACGCCTTGTTCCCCGAGTTTCAAGGTGACGCTCTTTGCCTCTGCGCTTAAACAAACCAACTGTGCGATCACAACCAAACCGTCTTCGGTGTTGCGTAATGCCAGTCTCGCTTCGCGTTCTGTCGGGGTGATCAGATCGGCGTTTTTAAATCTTGAGATATCGCCGATCTGTGAAGACGACTGGCTATCGGCGACAATTCGCATCTTATTTTTTGTTGCGATTTCTACCAGTTGATCAACAACCGATTGATGCAAACATCCGTAATTGAAGTCTGAAAAAATTAATAAGTCAGCATCAGCGCAAGCCTTCTTGACACCAGCAACGAGGCTTTTCTGTATTGGCTCATCTACTGATCGTTGCACCAGATGGCTGACTCGCAACAAAGTTTTACCGCGACTTCGAAAACGCTGTTTCAAAGTTGTTGGTCTTGAGTCATCAACAATCAATTCGTGTTCGACCCCAAATTTTGAGAGTTCATCGCGACAAAACTCAGCCGTCTGATCACTGCCAACAACTGAGAAATATTTTACCTTCGCACCGAGCGACGCTGCATGGGCCGCAACGATCGCTGCCCCACCAATAAACTTTTTACTTGAAATTGGCGTTACGACAATAGTTGGATCTTCTTCTGACATTCCGAGCGGGTCGCAGGAGATATATTCATCAACGATCGTGTCGCCGATTACGACTACTTTTATATCTTTCATTTTTGAAAGTAAGGTGGATAAAGATTTTGTATTTACTCCACGGCGTACCATGAAGTCGACTGGCAGAGCAATTGTCTTTGGCTCTTGAATTGCCATTTCGCGACGAATCAAGTCGAGCGAAGTAAACACCACATCACCAGAACTGAACAATAATTTCGCACCATAACTATCGACTGCTTGTTGTTCGGGATTATCTTTTACGCGGTGCTCTTTGCCCTTAACAACAAGAGCTGGTTTAACCTTGAGAATTGCCTCGTTCACCGAATCATTTATCAAAAACGCCTCATCAACTAGGGCGTGCATCTTGACTGCTTCTAGGCGAAACTCTTGTGGTACATGCGCCGCCACCCCAGCGACTTGATCGCTAAGAACTCCAACAACAAGCCTGTCGCCACTATCTTTGGCGAACTTAAGCAATCGCAGATGACCCGGATGAAGAACGTTGAACGTGCCTGAAACAAAAACTGTGCCGTGCTTCATAATGAGGTGATTTTCTCCATTACATGATGGACGGACTGTAAAGACGACATCGGCTTAATTGACGAGAACACGGTTGATTCTAGCGACGAATGTGGGACTGCGTTATCCCCAACATCCTTTGCCAATTGCTTAAGCACATTAGTTGCTGGTGCTTTGGCATAACTAGCGATCAAGTTCGCCATCTCAAAGAAAGAAATTTCATCGGTCGCTGAGAATTGAGTCACCGTTTCACTCTCGTATATTACCACGCGCTCAATTACGCCAACAGCAGAACTTACGGTGATTGGGCTGATCGCCACATCAACAAACGCCGAGACAGTTTCGCCCCTCAACAACTTGTCATACCAATCGACTACTAATTCACTGTGCTCAGAAATCACTTTTGAGAACCTTACGATCTTTACGCAGTCTCCGAGAGCACGCAGTTCACCTTCGGCTTCAGATTTTTGTTCACCGTAGATTGTTGTCGGGCTATGCTGCGCATTTGGTGACACCAGTTCACTAGATCCATCAAAAATTCTGTTTGTTGAAATCAGAACAACTTTCGGCGAGTTGCGAGAAATCTGATCTTGCGCAATTGAAACTTGGGCATCAACATTTATTTGCGAACTCGTTTTGGG
>CAMATY010000107.1 GCA_945861325.1 Ferrithrix thermotolerans DSM 19514 | reverse complement strand
AGTTACCGAGCAATGCTTGATCACGAAGGTGCTGTCGGACCTGAAGACATTGTTATTGCGGGCACTGCCAAACAGGTGAAGCAACGCATTGCAGATCTCGGTGGTGTTGGTGTAACAGATTTTGCAGCGGTTGAATTTAGTAGCAACCCCGACGAAATTGCCGCAACTCGAGACGCGTTAAAGTCGCTTCTTTAATTTTTTAACTGGTTTTGATTTTTTCGTTTTCGTTTCAGTAGCTTTTGACTTTGCGCGTGCGGCGGCGCGCGCCTTGGCTTGAGCGGCAGTAACTGTCGCGTGATGCGCGCGGCACAAAACTTCTAATCCACCGACACCGTTTTTGTCTGGGTTCAAATGATGATGACAACCCGGCCCATACCCGCCACCGTTGCGCGCTGAAATGTGATTCACTTCGCAATCGCGACGCTCGGCTGTGCAACCTAGTTCTTGGCACCGATATTTAGCGCGACGCTTTGCGGCCGACCTAGCGAACCTCCAGATGTGGTTGCGTTGCCATTCGCGTGCACATTTATTTGAGCACCAAGTTCGACGACGAGTTGATTCAATAAATTGATTGCACAACTGACATTTGCCGGGTTCGCCACTCCATGTGCCGAGTGGGCACGAGATTCGTTCTTCGACAAGTGTCACTATCGACGAATTTGTACAACGGTGCCGAGCGCTGCAGCGTTAACGATCTCAAAAAAATCATTGCCTTTGTCATCAACAACAATGAATGCAGGAAAGTCTTTTACTTCAATCTTCCATACGGCTTCCATGCCGAGTTCTTCATATTCAAGAACTTCAACTTTTGTGATGCAATCTTGTGCGAGTCGTGCGGCAGGTCCACCTATTGATCCGAGATAAAAGCCACCGTGTGTTTTGCAGGCTTGTGTAACTTGTGCCGAGCGATTGCCTTTGGCGAGCATGATCAAACTTCCACCTGCGCGTTGAAACTCGTCAACATAACTATCCATTCGGCCTGCAGTTGTCGGGCCAAATGAACCAGATGCAAAACCCTCAGGAGTTTTAGCCGGACCAGCATAATAAACGCAATAGTTTTTTAAATAATCGGGCAGACCATTACCGGCATCGAGTCGTTGTTTGAGTTTTGCGTGTGCAATGTCGCGCGCGACAACCATTGGGCCAGTCAGCATGATTCGCGTCTTCACGGGATATTTTGAAAGCGTCGCGCGAATTTCACTCATCGGACGACTCAAATCAATTCTGATGACATCGTGAGATAGTTCTTCTCGTTTTACTTCTGGCAAAAACCGTGCAGGATCTTGTTCAAGTTGCTCGAGGAATACTCCTTCTTTGGTGATCTTGCCAAGTGCTTGGCGGTCAGCGCTACACGACACTGCCATCGCTACGGGGCAACTTGCGCCGTGTCGTGGCAAGCGGATGACACGCACATCGTGACAGAAATATTTGCCGCCGAATTGTGCGCCGATACCTGTTTGCTGGGCGAGTTTAAGAACCTTTGCTTCAAGATCGGTATCGCGAAATGCATGGCCAGTCGGCGAGCCTGCTGTCGGAAGCGAATCCAAATATTTTGTGCTGGCGAGTTTCGATGTTTCAAGTGCATACTCTGCAGAAGTTCCACCAATTACAACAGCAAGGTGATATGGCGGGCACGCCGATGTGCCGAGCGTTTGCATCTTGTCGAAAAGCCAAGGTAGCAATACTTTTTCGTTGAGCAATGTTTTAGTTTCTTGAAACAGGTAGCTCTTGTTTGCTGAGCCACCACCTTTGGCAATAAATAAAAATTTAAACTCATCGCCATTAGTCGCTGAAATTTTTATTTCTGCCGGCAAGTTTGTATTTGTGTTTACTTCTTCATACATCGTGATCGGGGCAAGTTGGCTGTAGCGCAAATTAGAAGTTTGAAAGGTGTTGTAGATTCCGCGACTGATTGATTCTTCGTCGCCACCGCCGGTGAATATCATTTGTCCTTTGGCGGCTTTAACAATTGCGGTTCCTGTGTCTTGGCACATTGGCAACACTCCGCCAGCAGAGATGCTGGCATTCTTTAAAAGATCGAGTGCAACAAAGCGGTCGTTGGCGCTTGATTCTGGATCTTTTAGAATGTCGGCGAGTTGTTGTAAATGTTCAGTGCGCAATAAATGTGCGATGTCACGCATCGCCGTCTGCGTAAGCAAAGTAATTGCCGACGAATCAACACGAACGAAAGTGCCGAGTTCTGTTTTAACAGTTGAGACACCATCTTCAGAAATTTTGCGATAGATAGTTTTATCAGGGCCAAGTGGCAACAGCGTAGAATTTACAAACGGCTCCGGTTGCTTAGTTGCCACAACTACAGGTTATTCTCCAAACACGCTCAGACGAGTGCGGGTGAACCTTTGAAACTGGCTGGGTCTCCAGCAATTGGAATGCTTGGCTTGCTCCACGAAACTACGGTTGCAATGTGATCGGCAACCGTTCGCCACGCCTTGGCGTTCCATCCTTGAGCGCTAACTGGGACACTGCCATCAATTTGAATATAAACAAACGCAGGAAGTTCACTGAGACCAAGTTGTTTTACAAATGTGCGTGCAGGATCACAGAATACTAAAAACTCTTGTGCGTGTGGTCCGAGAAATTCTCGGGCCGCATCGGGCGGTGCAGTGATAACAAAATTCGTACGGACTGACGCACCTGCGAACTGTCGCAAAATTCGAACTGCAGTCGGCAAGATCCACGCACTTTCATTTGTGAATGGGTCAAGCACAATCGTTGCGAGATGGAAAGTTGTCAACCATTGTTCAAGCGGCCGAGCGTTGCCTGTGAGTGGTTGGAGTTGTGTGTCAAGGGAAGGCTGAATAATCATCTCCCCCGACCGTAGCAAGTCGGCAGTAGCGTTTTGGAAGTGCACCCGATTGAGCATTTGCGATATGTGGCTAGGTCTCGCGGGGCAGACCCAGTTTCACTTGTGCGTGAAACCGCGGCCGCCCTAGGTGGCCTAAGTCACGAGCCAGCCGGCATTGTTTTGGCGGTGCGGAGAATCGTGCAGAGGCATCCGACGACCGGGCCATTGTGGTGGCTGTGCAGCCATGTGCTTGGCGCCAATGACCCGTTTGAGGCGATTCGTCGATGCGAAGAGCAAATCGAAACCGACAGCACAGTCAAGACTTTGCGCGACGCTTTGCCACAAGATGCGGTTGTGTGCATTGTCGGCTGGCCGACAGCAACGCTGAATGCAATTGCGCGGCGTGTGGACTTAAAACTTTTCGTTGTCGAGAGCAACGGCGACGGTGATGCTTTGGTTGATCGACTACAAAATATTGATGTTGATGCGACTTTGGTGCAACACGAATTTCTTTCGCGAATAATTTCTCAATGTGATGTTGTGATTATCGAAGCACTTGCAACTGGTGCGCGCGATGTGTTGTGCATTGGTGGTAGCCATAGCGTTGCGGCACTTGCATATTGTGAACAAAAACCAGTGTGGCTAGTTACGCCGTGTGGCACGCGGTTGCCTGAAGCATTGTGGACAGGCATGCTCGCCGATGTGAGTGCAGATATTGAAAATCCGTTTGATGTCGTGCCTGTATCGCTGGTCACGAAAATTATTTCACCAAATGGCGTGTCGCAGGATATTACGAAGCCGTTCATCGCCGAGTGTCCGCCAACAACAGAACTCTTGCGCCGCAGCGCAATGTAATTGCGCTATTGGCTAGTGCGATGTATTAGCGAAATATGTAGAATTCGGTTATGTCACCACGCTCACGAGATCTACCACGCCGCAGTTGTTTATCAATCCCAGGTTCATCAGAAAAGATGATGGGCAAAGGACCAGGCATTCCTGCCGACATGGTGTTCTTAGATCTTGAAGACGCCGTCGCACCAAAAGAAAAAGAAGCATCGCGCGCCAAGATTGCGACTGCGATTCGCACCCAAGATTGGGGCGACAAAGTTGTGTGTGTTCGAGTTAATGACTGGAGCACAAAGTGGACAGCGTTTGACATCATTGAAGTCGTCGCTGGTGCGGGTGAGCGCCTTGACGAAATCATGTTGCCAAAAGTCGAGACCGCGGCGCAGATTGTGGCGACAGATTTGTTGTTACGTCAAGTTGAAATTGCCAACGGCCTACCGATTGGCCACATCGGAATCGAAGCACAAATCGAAACTGCTCGTGGACTAATCAATGTCGAAGAAATTTGTGCGGCAAGTTCTCGAATTGAAACAATTATTTTCGGACCAGCAGATTTTGCGGCAAGTATGGAGATGCCAGTGCTAACTGGTGGAGTACAAATTGCAGAATATCCTGGCGACCACTTTCACTATGTGTTCTCAAAGATCTTGATGGCAGGCCGCGCTAACGGTTTACAAGTTATTGACGGTCCGTATCTCTACATTCGTGACTCTGATGGCTTTAGAAATTATTGTCAGCGCACCCGCACACTCGGATACGACGGCAAATGGGCATTACACCCAGACCAGGTTTCAATTTTGAACGAAGTGTTTTCTCCAACTCAAGAACAGTTTGATCGGGCTTGGGCAATTTTGGATGCCTACACAACAGCGACCGAAGGCGAAGGCAAAGGCGCAGTTATGTTCGGGGATGAAATGATTGATGAAGCGAGCCGCAAGATGGCGTTGAAATTTATTTCACGCGGCGGTCGTGCTGGTTTAAAGCGCACTAA
>CAMATY010000106.1 GCA_945861325.1 Ferrithrix thermotolerans DSM 19514 | reverse complement strand
ATCGCAAAACCGCCGTTGCTCATCGCCAAGTTGTTCGCCATTGAGTCCGCCGTGTAGATATGCGACATCAAGCAATGTCAATCGAATTCCTGCACGTTTGGCAGCCTCAATGATGACTTTGCCCATTTCGTTCGGGTCGTCATATTGTTTGCCGTTTTGTTGATGATGAACATAGTGAAACTCACCGACATGAGTGATGCCAGCCAGTGCCATTTCACTGAACACTGCCGTGGCTAGTGCTAAATAATTTTCAGGCGTTAGTCGGTTCGCAACTTGATACATCAACGTTCTCCACGCCCAAAAATCACCGAGACCAGAATGTGTTCGTCCGCGCAGTGCGCGATGAAATGCGTGACTGTGGGCGTTGACAAAACCTGGTATCACGACACCAGAAATGCGCGAGTCGTTAGCGCTCGGCGCAACATCAGATTCAATCGCCGTAATCAATCCATTGACAAATGTGATGCGAACATTTGCCGAGCAAGACTCACCACCGAGCCACGCATATTGCGCATGAACCGAACTCATTGCTCGCGCATTGGTAAGCGCACGCCGCGTTTATCGGCAACTTCAATCGCCAAGTCATAACCGGCATCGGCATGGCGGATAACTCCCATTCCTGGATCACTGAGTAACACACGCGAAAGTTTTTCTGTTGCGAGATCTGTTCCGTCGGCGACACAAACCATCCCAGCATGAATACTTCGTCCGATACCCACGCCACCGCCGTGATGAATGCTGACCCAAGTTGCACCGCTCGCAGTATTGACAAGTGCGTTAAGTAATGGCCAGTCGGCAATTGCATCAGACCCGTCGATCATTGCTTCGGTTTCGCGATACGGAGAAGCAACCGAACCAGAATCTAAATGGTCGCGACCAATCACGATCGGTGCGGACAATTCACCGCGCTTAACCATCTCATTAAAACGCAAACCAAGTCGATGACGCTCGCCATAACCAAGCCAACAAATTCGCGCGGGCAATCCTTGAAACGCAACTTGCTCGCTGGCTAGTCGCATCCACTTGGCAAGACCTTCGTCGTCAGGAAATTCTTCTAGCACTGCGCGATCTGTTGCGGCGATATCGGCTGGGTCACCAGAAAGTGCAACCCATCTAAATGGACCTTTGCCTTCACAAAATAACGGACGAATATATGCCGGCAAGAAACCTGGATAATCAAACGCTCTGTCGTAGCCACCAAGTTGTGCTTCGCGTCGGAGCGAATTGCCGTAGTCAAAAACTTCTGAACCTGCGTCAAGGAATCCGACCATTGCTGCACAATGCGCAGCCATCGCCGCACGAGAGCGGTCAATGTAATGCTGTGGGTTTGTTGTGCGAAGTTTTTCTGCGGCTTCAACTGTTAAGTCGTTTGGAACATAACTCATCGGGTCGTGTGCACTTGTTTGGTCAGTGACAATGTCGGCATGAAAACCTTGCGATAAAAGTTTCGCGAACATGTCGGCGGCGTTACCGACGACGCCAACAGAAAGTTTCTTGCGCGCTTTTTTTGCGGCTTCGCAACGGGCAACTGCATCTTCAAGTGAGTCTGCAACTTCATCGAGGTAGCGAGTTTCAACTCGGCGTTGCACACGAGTCGGATCGACATCAATGCACAGCGCAACGCCGTCATTCATTGTGATCGCAAGCGGTTGAGCACCGCCCATGCCACCAAGTCCGGCAGTGAGAGTGATCGTGCCAGCGAGTGTGCCTTTAAATTTTCTGCGAGCGATTTCGGCGAAACATTCGTATGTGCCTTGCAGGATGCCCTGTGTCCCGATGTAGATCCATGAGCCTGCGGTCATCTGGCCGTACATTGTTAGGCCCATTGCCTCAAGCCGTCTGAATTCATCCCATGTTGCCCAGTCGCCGACGAGATTTGAGTTTGCCATCAATACGCGCGGCGCCCACTCGTGCGTGCGAAACACGCCAACAGGTTTACCCGATTGCACCAGCATCGTCTCGTCGGGTTTGAGAGTTTGCATCGTGCGGATCATTGCGTCAAATGCATCCCAACTTCGTGCGGCTCGGCCTGTGCCGCCGTAAACAACGAGATCGTCAGGTCGCTCAGCAACTTGTGGATCGAGATTATTTTGCAACATTCGATATGGCGCTTCAATTTGCCAGTTGGCGCAACTCAACTCTGTGCCTCGCGGCGATCGCACAACTCTTGGGCCACTCATGGCTTACATTCTCGCCGATTCTGCACACCCACCCACAATTCAAAAAACATGAGTTAGGCGAGAGTGATGTGGGCGACGGTGCCTGAAACCAGTGTGATTTGATTGTTGCTTGCGCCAAGAAATGCGTCTTGATGCTGCAGAGTCACGGGTTGATCGTCAACGGTGATTTCGGCAATTTCAGAAACACAGACGAGCATCTCGGCCTTGGGCAGCAAACCGGGACGAGTGCAGTGAATCATGACCCCGGAGGCCTTTCCGCGAACAGTCATCAAATTTAAATCAACAATCGGTCCGTCAACAAGTTTTGCTGTTGTTGCGATGTCACCGGCGAAAACGGCAACTTCGCCAGGCTTGCAAATAACTATTTCTCCACCAACATCTAGCACCATATCTCCACCAGAAATAATTAACAATTGTCGGTGCACATTTTCAAAGTGCGAGAAGTCGCAGTCTTCAACAACAGGTGCAATTGCCACGCGCCATTTCCAGCCAGAAACTCCTGGCGTTTGGCTCGCAATTTCATAACTTGTTCCGCGGCCGTTGGGCCACGGAGCCTTTAAATGTTCAGCAAATCTTTGAATTGACATAATTTTGAATATGTTAAAACTAGTGCATCACGAATAGCGAGGGCAGACCACCAGTGTGAATAAAAATCACATTTGAATCTGCGTTAAATTCACCGTTCGCATCTCGTCCGAGCAATCCAGAAAAACCCTTGGCGCTGTAAACAGGGTCGAGCACCCATGCGCCACGATGTGCAGCCCAAATTGTTGCATCCGCCGCCGCTTGTGTTGGCACCGCATAGTCGCTACCCATGTAATTCGCGTCAATCAACACATCATCTTGAGTCGCACGAACTGTTTCGCCGAGCAGAGTGAGTGATTCGTTTGCTAATTCGGCAACACGGTAGGTATTTAAAGCAACTCCCTTGGCAACGCCGATGCCGATTATTTTTGGCAAAACTTTTTGCGGATCATTTGCACGGGCGCGAATTAATCCCGCGACGAGACCAGCATGTGTGCCGCCACTTGAAGTTGTAAATAAAATCGCATCGGCAACAAATCTCTGGGTTTCACATTGCGAAATTATTTCATCAAAGGCAGATGCATAACCAAGTGCGCCAACACCAGTGCTTCCGCCAATCGGTATTGAGTGCGGTCGCTGACCGTCACGAATTAATTTTTCGGTTAATTCAGCGCGCGCCGCTTCAAGATTCGTCCAATCGTTTGCATCAAGACCCGTGTGATGAAGTTGCGCACCGAACATCTCAGCGAGCAGTTGATTGCCTTCAAGTTGTTTTGGTTTCACACCCGATAGCACGAGATGCGTCGGCAAATTTAGTCGCGCACCTGCCGCCGCCGTCATGCGACAGTGATTAGATTGCGCAGCACCAACAGTGACTAGGCAAGTTGCGTCGTTATTAAGTGCTTCGCCGCAAAGAAATTCAAGTTTGCGGGCTTTATTTCCGCCGACTCCAAGACCTGTTAAGTCGTCACGCTTAATCCACAAGTTTGCGCCACTTGGTAACTTTCCACCTGCTTCAAGCGGGGTAGGCAACGTTGCGAGAGTGACGCTAGTTATTTTTGGTTGCGCCACGCAACACCTTCTGGCCATCGTCCAACTCCACCGTTTTCAAGCAACATTCCTGTCAGAGTTCGCTCGGTGTGATGTGAACGCCACAACAACATTTGTTGTGCCAGCGGCAAGACTTTTACAGGATCATCAATCGTTGTTCGCCAAGTCGGATCAGATGCCAAATCAAATGCCAACCAACTGCCATCTCCGAATTGCACATAGGCGCAGTCGTGATTGCGTCGCACGGCTAAATGTTGTCGCTCAAGTCGGCCGTCGTGTGGCCAGTTTTGTGCGGCACCATTCGGATTGTCATCTATATATATGTGTCGCCAGTCAAATTCGTATGACGCACCATTGCGCCAACGCTCAGGCGTTTTGCCGCGCAGAAACTCACCGAGTGGCATACCGTCACATTGCAACGGAACTGGCGCATCAATCGCTTCGGCAATTGTCGGCATGATGTCGACATTTTCGGTGAACTCGGTGACAACTTTGCCGTGCGCTTGTGGATTTTTTGGATCGCGAATAATCCCGATGATGTGATAACTACCTTCGAAGAAACCGAGTTTGTCTTTTAGTCCATGGTCACCAAGTTGCTCACCGTGGTCAGCAGTAATAATTATCAGCGTATTTTCCCACTCGTTGCGTTCGCGAAGTTTTTCGCAGAGCCGACCAACTTGAAAATCAACTTCGCCGATCATTCCGTAATACTGTGCTCGCATTTCGCGTATTTCTGATTCGGTTTTTGGCGCAGCATTATGATCGGTGTGCATCACCATCTCATGAAATGGATGTCTAGTTTCAGATGGAGCGATCGGCATATCAACTTCATCAGGCGAATATTCCCGAGACCACTTGCCTGCAGCCGCATAAGGCGGATGTGGACGCAGATAACTCAAATGTGCGAACCAAGAGTCGTCAGTTTTCTGATCACGACCCGTGAGCCAGAT
>CAMATY010000105.1 GCA_945861325.1 Ferrithrix thermotolerans DSM 19514 | reverse complement strand
CAAAACATGATGGATTGGCATTGGCCAACAGATGACGAAGTTATAGATAGTTTGCCTGGATACAAGCCAACTACTAAAGGTCATCCACGAATGATCAAAGAAGCGGCAAAATTAATCCTCGAATCAAAACAACCAATTCTTTACGTTGGTGGTGGCGTACTCAAGGCCCGTGCTGCTGATGCTTTGCGAGAACTTGCTGAACTTACACAGATTCCGGTCGTCACAACTTTGATGGCACGTGGTGCGTTTCCTGATAATCATCCATTGTGTTTAGGTATGCCAGGCATGCACGGCAATGCAACTGCAGTAACTGCATTACAAAAGGCTGACTTGTTGATCGCGCTTGGCTCGAGGTTCGATGACCGCGTAACTGGCAAAGTTTCGGCGTTTGCACCTGATGCAAAAATTATTCACGTCGATATTGATCCTGCTGAGCAAGGCAAGGTTCGCAAGCCAGACGTGCCAATCGTTGGTGACTGTCGTCTGGTGATCGAAGAAATGATTATCGCATTACGCGATTTACTTGCAGGCACGATGGTGCAGGCAGATATTTCGCCATGGCGCAGCCGCGTCAACGGTTGGAAAGAAAATTTTCCGCTCGCTTATGAGCCAAGTGCGCCTGGTGCGGCACTCAAGCCGCAGTATTGTCTTGAAAAACTTCGTGATGCATCGCCAGACGGCACAATTCTCGTGTCCGGCGTTGGACAACATCAGATGTGGTCGAGTCAGTACTGGCATTTCAACGAGCCGTATACCTGGGTTAACTCAGGTGGTCTTGGCACGATGGGTTTTTCGGTGCCTGCTGCGATCGGTGCAAAAGTTGGTCGCCCAGACAAAACAGTTTGGGCAATTGATGGCGACGGTTGCTTTCAGATGACTGCTCAAGAATTAATCACCGCATCAGTTGAACAAATTCCGATCAAGGTCGGCATCTTAAACAACTCAAATTTGGGCATGGTTCGTCAGTGGCAAGAGATGTTCTACGACAATCGTTATAGCCAAGTTCACTTTTCAGAGACGGTTCCTGATTATGTTAAGTGGGCCGAAGCAATGGGCTGTGTTGGCATTCGTGTTGAGGCACCAGAAGAAGTTGAATCGGCAATTGACAAAGCCAACAGTATCAACGACCGTCCAGTTGTCGTTGAGTTTCGTGTCGAGCCAACAGAACAAGTATTCCCGATGGTTGCTGCCGGCAGAGGCAACGACGAAATCATGTTGCAACCATCTCAAGAAAAGCGACGGGAGTTTTTGCGATGACCGGAAATAATCCGCATGGCACGGCAGCAAACCATCATGTGCTCTCGGTGTTGGTACAAAACCGACCAGGTGTCTTGGCTCGTGTTGCGTCGTTGTTTGCACGACGTGGATACAACATTTTTTCACTCGCAGTTGCCCCAACTGAGCAAGAAGATTTCAGTCGAATCACGATCGTCGTAGACCTTGAAAGTGCAACGCTCGAACAGATGGTCAAGCAGTTGTTCAAACTTGTTGATGTCGTGCGCATTTCTGAGCTTGATCCGCGCAATTCGGTCGAGCGCGAGTTAATGGTCGCCACGGTCCGATCGACGCCAGAACAACGCGGTCAAATCGTTGAACTAACCAATATCTTCGAAGGCAAGATTCTTGGGGTTGGGCCAGAGGCCTTAAGTGTCAGCCTTGACGGCAGTCCAGAAAAATTAAACGATTTCTCTGAATTGCTGCGACAATATGGCATCATCGAATCTCAGCGCACGGGTCGCGTCGCGTTGCCAAAACTAGATCGCACTGCACGAGTCCGTGCAGTGAAAGAACCAAAAGGAAAGGCAAACTAATGGCTGCAAATGTTTACTACGAGAAGGATTCTGATCCGTCGATTATTCGCTCAAAAAAAGTGGCGATTGTTGGTTACGGCTCGCAAGGTCACGCTCACGCGCTGAACCTCAAAGAATCGGGTGTTGATGTAGTTGTTGGTTTGCGTGACGGGTCGTCATCCGCAGCCAAAGCAACTGCTGCTGGGCTCAAAGTGATGTCAATTGCAGATGCCACAAAGTGGGCTGATGTGATCATGATTCTTGCGCCAGACACTGAGCAGAAGAAAATCTACGATGAGCAAATCAAAGCCAACCTCGCAGATGGCAAAGCGATTGCATTCGCGCACGGTTTCAATATTCGCTTTGAGCGAATCGCACCACCAAAAGGTGTCGACGTGATCATGATCGCCCCGAAGGGCCCAGGTCACTTGGTGCGACGTACTTTCACCGAAGGCGGCGGAGTTCCGGCACTTATTGCCGTGCATCAAGATGCAACTGGTGGCGCCAAAGCACTCGCGCTTTCATATGCAGAAGCAATCGGTGGTGCACGCGCTGGAGTTATCGAAACAACTTTCCCAGAAGAGACCGAAACCGATTTGTTCGGAGAGCAAGTCGTGTTGTGTGGCGGCGTGACGTCTCTTGTGATGGCAGGATTCGAAACACTTGTTGAAGCCGGCTATGCGCCAGAGATGGCATATTTTGAGTGCTTGCACGAAGTGAAACTGATCGTCGACTTGATGTACGAAGAGGGCATCGCAGGAATGCGTTACTCGATTTCAGATACAGCCGAATATGGCGATGTGACCCGCGGTCCTCGAATTATTGACGCCGACACGAAGAAGCGAATGAAAGTAATCCTCGAAGAAATTCAATCGGGTAAGTTTGCCGAAGAGTGGATCGCCGAAAGTGATTCGGGACGTAAGCGTTTCTCTGAACTTCGCAACGCCGGCAAAAATCATCCAATTGAAAAAGTTGGGTCTCACTTGCGTTCAATGATGCCGTTTATTTCTAAGGCCAAACAGAAGGTCTCCGAGATCTCAGGTGGCTAAAGCGCCAGTTAGCCCATATAAACAAGGCTAATTAAATCCCGAGTTGTTTAGTCGGGATTAGAGTGCTATGTTGCCTGCATGACAAATTCAAACTGGGGCTTTGATACCCGTCAAATTCATGCTGGTCAAGAACCAGATTCAGCAACAGGCGCTCGCGCAGTGCCGGTTTACCGCACAACTAGTTATGTATTTCGTGATGCACAACATGCGCAAAACCTGTTTGCGCTTGCCGAGATCGGCAACATTTACACCCGAATTATGAACCCAACGCAGGGTGTGCTTGAGGCACGGTTGTCGTCACTTGAAGGCGGAACTGCGACTGCAGTTGGTCTGCCTGGTGCTCTTGCTGTAAGTTCAGGTCAGTCGGCTGAGTTGCTTGCGATTTTGACTTTGGCAGAGGCTGGATCACACATTGTTTCATCGCCAACTCTTTATGGCGGTACATACAATCTTTTTCACTACACGCTGCCAAAACTTGGCATTGAAGTTTCGTTCGTTGATGACCCAGACAATTTGGATCAATGGCGCGCAGCAGTTAAGCCGAACACGAAAGCGTTTTACGGCGAAGTTCTCGCCAACCCACGCAACAGTGTGCTTGATATTGAAGGCGTTTCAAAAGTTGCACACGAAGCCGGAGTTCCGTTGATCGTTGACAACACAGTGCCGACACCATATTTGATTCGTCCAATTGAGTGGGGCGCAGACATCGTCGTGCACTCGCTTACAAAATTTATTGGTGGTCACGGCACAAGTATCGGTGGCGCGATTATTGACGGCGGTACATTTGATTTCAGCAAGGGTGACAAGTTTCCGAACTTCACAAATCCTGATCCGAGTTACCACGGCTTGGCATATTGGCCAGCACTCGGTGCAGGTTCGTACATTATTAAGGCGCGCGTGCAAATGTTGCGCGACTTGGGCATGGCGACAACTCCAGATAATGCATTCAACTTCTTGCAAGGTCTCGAAACTTTGTCGTTAAGAATGGATCGTCACTGGGCGAATGCGCAACGCGTCGGCGAGTATCTCGCCAGTCATGCTCAAGTTGAAGAGGTCTTCTATGCCGGGCTTAAAACGAGCAAGTGGTATGAGCGAGCAAAGAAATATGGCCGCGGTCTCGGTTACGGCTCGGTGCTGGCGTTCAATATCAAAGGCGGACTTGAAGCGGGGCAAAAGTTCGTCGCGGGGCTCAAATTGCACAGTCACGTTGCCAATATTGGTGATGTGCGCAGCCTTGTAATTCACCCAGCTTCGACAACTCACAGTCAGCTTTCGCCAGAAGAACAAGCTTCAACGGGTGTATTTCCTGGGCTTGTTCGTCTCTCGGTTGGCCTTGAATCAATCGAAGATATTTTGGCCGACCTTGAATTGGGTTTTAGCGCCTCAAAATAGCCGTTCACACAAAGTTCACTTTGAGTTGTCTCACCGTTTGATGTAATTCAACTTCGCGTTCGTAATGACTTCTTAGATTTGGGATGTCGGGAAAGTCCCGTCGTTTTATCAAGGAGGAATTTAGTCAATGATTAATCAAAATTTCAGAAGTCGCTTTGCACGCTTGGTCGTGGCTTCTCTTGCTGCAGGCTTGGTAGCAGTAGCAGGGGCGAGCCCGGTTAGTGCCGCAAAACTAGGCGAAGAATGTAAGTCAAAAGATTTGTACAAGATCGAGAAACTCGCTTCAAGTTATATTCGTTGCGAAATCGTAAAGGGAACTTCGATTCACTCATCTGACCCGAAGAAAAAAGCTAAGTTCAAGTGGACTCCAACCAAAGAGTCGCAATACATTTTGGCAAACGCCGAGAAAGAGACGATTCGTCTTGACGGTTCGAGCACGGTCTACCCTCTGGCAGCAGTAGCCGCAAAGTATTTTGAAAACTCGACCAAGAGTGTCAAGAAAAAAGATGGTGCGAAAGTAACTGTGGGTTTCTC
>CAMATY010000104.1 GCA_945861325.1 Ferrithrix thermotolerans DSM 19514 | reverse complement strand
GACTCGGCGCAGATAGCAACAGCAATTGCCAACTGCAGTATTGCGGTGTTGACAGGTATTGGACACGAAACAGATTTGAGCGTTGCTGATGAAGTTGCCAATCAATCTCACAAAACACCGACAGCGTGTGCGACAGCAATTATTGAGCGCGTCAGGGAATTTATAGAAAATACAGAAGAATCTTGGGATGCAATCGCGACATTTGCGTTGCGCGAGTTAGATGCATCAGATAATCGCTTGGCAGAAACAGCAAATAAAATCAGCAGCAAGGTTTTAGGTGCGCTCGCAGGTGCTAGTAAGCGGCTCGCAATGACAACTCAAAGAATCAAGCATCGGCCAGCAGAGGTGTTGCGTCTTGAGAATAGTTCGCTGAATGCATTTGCCGATCGTCTGCGATTGCTTGACCCGGTCAACACAATGGCTCGGGGTTGGAGTATCACCCGAAACGCTTCGGGCAAGGTCGTGCAAGATGCATCGAAACTCAAGATGGGTGACAAACTTATAACGACTTTTGCAAACGGGTCGGCACAAAGCATGGTCGAAGAAATTCTCACGAAAGGCAAACAAAATGGCAAAAAGTAAAACTGACGAGACGATTGGCTATGCCCAAGCACTAGAGGAACTTGAAGCAATTTTGCAAGAACTTGAAGAAAGCGATGTTGATGTTGACAAATTGGCGACCCATGTTCAGCGGGCTTCACAACTTATTGAATTGTGTCGCGAGCGAATCGGTAAAGCAAAACTTCAAATTGAAGAAGTTGTTAAAGGTCTTGCCCAAGAGTAACTAGGCGTAGCATTTTAGAATGTCGTCGCGTCCACCAACTTGGTTGCAAAACATTGCGAGTCGTGTCGACGCGCGCTTAGTTGAATTTTTACATGTTGAATCGCAAAGATGGTCAGCTCTTGATCAAGATTTAACTTTGCCGATAAGCGAAATTAGTCGGCTAGTGAGCGCTGGTGGCAAGCGACTTCGACCCGCATTTTGTTATTTGGGATTTGTTGGTGCTGGTGGCGATGCAAACTCAGCGAAATTAGTTGATGTGCAAGCCGCACTTGAACTGTTACATGCTTCGGCGCTTCTGCATGACGATGTAATTGATGGTTCGCTGACTCGTCGTGGTGAGCCAACTACCCATGTGCGATATACAAAAACTCATGAAAATAATTCATGGGCCAGTGAAGCAAGGCGATTTGGAGAAGGTGCTGCAGTTTTAATTGGAGACTTGGCTTTTGTGTATGCCGATCAGTTAATGAATATTGCAAGCAATGATGTCGCAAAAATTTGGAACGAGATGCGAATTGAATTGAATATCGGTCAGTATCTAGATTTGCTCGGTTCGGCTCAACGCGAGCGCAATTTGACTAAAGCCGAACGCGTTTGCCGATACAAAAGTGCAAAATACACCGTCGAACGGCCGTTGCAGTTAGGCGCAGTTCTGGCGGCACCGGAGCGATCCGAAGAGTTGATTGTTGCGTTATCAAAATACGGGTTGCCACTTGGCGATGCGTTTCAAATGCGCGATGATGTGCTCGGTGCATTTGATGTAACCGAGAGTGGCAAAAGCGTAACGGGTAAACCAGTCGGCGATGATCTACGCGAAGGTAAACCCACACCGTTACTGGCAATGGCCTATCAACTTGCAAATACTGCACAAAAGCAAGTGCTTGACTTGGTTGGGTCGGCAAAAATCACCGATCAAGATGTCAGCAGGATTCAAGATGTGATCAAACAAACTGGCGCGCTCGCCGAACTTGAGTCAAAGATAAGTGCTCTAACTGCCGAGGCTATTTCGGGGATTAAGCAGGCGCCGATCACACAATCCGCAATAGATTCGCTGATTGAATTGGCTGAGTTTGTTTCGCAACGCGCAACATGAGCGTTGCAAAAGTTTCGCGAATTCAAAGATAGCGTTCAACAGATGACAGTTACTGTGAGAATTCCAACAACATTGCGCCCACTTTCTGGTGGGGTTTCGACAGTTCAAGTTGAAGGCTCGACGCTTGCCGAAATTCTTAAGGGATTGAACGCTGCCCACCCAGGTTTTTCAGACCGTTTGCTCGACAGTGAAGGCAACCTGCATAAGTTTGTAAATATATTTGTCGCTGATGACGATGTGCGATACATGCAAGGCCTCGACACGAAAATCGCCACTGGGCAGACCGTATCTATTATTCCCGCCGTTGCTGGGGGCTAATAATCTGGTTTGAAAATATGGCTTTACTAACGACCTGTTGGTAGCCGAGTGTTGATTTAGCAGTCTCGTAGATAGAGTGCTAATTCTTAAAACCGAGCAATAAACCCTGAAACTCAGGACTCAAACGGAGGATAAGAACATGGCCAAGATCATTGCATTTGACGAGGAAGCCCGTCGCGGACTCGAATCAGGAATGAACAAACTTGCCGACGCTGTGCGTGTCACGCTCGGACCAAAGGGTCGAAACGTTGTGCTCAGCAAAAAGTGGGGCGCACCGACAATCACTAACGACGGAGTGTCGATCGCTAAAGAGATTGAACTTGAAGATCCGTACGAGCGCATTGGCGCCGAACTTGTAAAAGAAGTCGCGAAAAAAACTGACGATGTTGCCGGCGACGGAACAACAACTGCAACTGTTCTTGCGTGGAGCATGGTGCACGAAGGTTTGCGTAATGTTGCTGCTGGCGCCAACCCAATGAGCATGAAGCGTGGAATTGAAGCCGCTGTTGAGGCTGCGGTTGCAAGCATCAAGGCACTTGCCAAAGTTGTTGACAGCAAAGAGCAAATTGCTCAAGTTGCGTCAATTTCGGCAGCTGACACAGAAATTGGTCAAATGATTTCAGAAGCGATCGACAAAGTGGGCAAAGACGGTGTGATCACCGTTGAAGAGAGCCAAACATTCGGCATGGAGATGGACTTAGTTGAAGGAATGCGTTTCGACAAGGGTTACATCTCACCGTATTTCGCAACCGACACAGACCGCATGGAAGCATCACTTGATGATCCATATATTTTGCTTGTTGCAAATAAGATCACTGCAGTTCGTGACATGTTGCCAATCCTTGAAAAAGTTATGCAAGGTGGACGACCACTCGTAATTATTGCCGAAGACATCGAAGGCGAAGCTTTGGCAACGCTAGTTGTAAACAAGATTCGTGGCACTTTCAAGAGTGTTGCTGTAAAGGCACCTGGTTTTGGTGATCGTCGAAAGGCAATGTTGCAAGACATCGCAATTCTTACTGGTGGACAAGTAATCAGCGAAGAAGTTGGTCTCAAACTTGAGAACGCAACAATGGATCTTCTTGGTCGTGCAAAGAAAGTTGTGATTACAAAAGACGAGACGACAATCATTGAAGGCTCCGGTCCAGAAGCCGACATCAAAGGTCGAATCAGCCAGATCAAAACTGAAATCGATAATACCGACAGTGACTACGACCGCGAGAAGCTTCAAGAGCGTCTCGCCAAATTATCAGGCGGCGTCGCGGTTCTAAAAGTTGGCGCAGCCACAGAAGTTGAACTCAAAGAAAAGAAGCATCGAATCGAAGACGCTGTAAGCACAACAAAGGCAGCGATCGAAGAAGGCGTTGTGCCTGGCGGTGGCGTTGCATTGCTTCGTGCGCAAGAGGCTGTTGAAAAAATAATGGCAAAACTTGAAGGTGACGAAGCAACTGGTGCGCGAATGGTTGCGCGTTCTTTGTCTGCACCACTCAAGCAGATCGCCGAAAACGCCGGTCTTGAAGGTGGAGTAGTCGTCGAAAAAGTGAAGAGCATGAAGGGCAATGAAGGCTTCAATGCTGCCAACGGCGAATATACCGATCTTGTAAAACTCGGAGTGATTGACGCCGCAAAAGTTACGCGCTCTGCATTGCAGAATGCAGCATCAATTGCTGCATTGTTCTTGACCACTGAAGCCGTGATTGCTGACAAGCCAGAAGTAAGTGCGCCAGCAATGCCAGGCGGAGGAATGGACGACTACTAAATCGATAAAAACGTCGATTTAAACCCGTCAGTCTAAAATCGCAGTGATGGCAACAGATCTGCTTTATTTAGTTGATGCATATTTAAAAGAATTCGATGCCAAAGTAATTGAGGTTCGTGAGAACGCGATTGCTTTAGATCGGACTATTTTTTATCCAACAGGTGGCGGTCAACCCAACGACACAGGTGAGATTGCTGGTGCGCGCGTAACTGATGTTCGCAAAGAAGGTGAAGTTGTTTGGCACACACTTGAAGCGGGCGATATTCCGTCGCTTGGGGCGACAGTGCACGGTCAAGTTGATTGGGACCGTCGGCACAAATTAATGCGAACGCATACGGCAATGCATGTGCTGTGTGGAGTTATTTGGAATCAATGGCAAGTGCCGGTGACGGGCGGAAACATGGAGCCACTAAGCGCGAGAATGGATTTTGAATTCGACCCGCTACCTGAAGGTTTCGCTCAGACTGTTGAGTCTTTGGTTAACGATGCTTTAGTTGCGAACTTTCCAATCACTGTAAGTTTTCTGCCGCGAGATACGGCAATTTCTGACGCAGATTTAATTCGCACAAAAGTCAACATGATCCCAGAAACCGTCAAAGAAATTCGCGTAGTTGACATTGTCGGTCTCGATAAACAAGCCGATGGTGGCACCCATGTGCGCTCAACTACCGAGGTTGGTCGATTGAAAGTGCTTAAAACAGAGAGCAAAGGCAAAGGGAACAAGCGCCTTCGCGTTGAAATTCTCGACGCTATCTAATTCTTGAACTAACTATAAATTAGTTGCCGTTTTGTTCACGAAGAAATTGTTCAACTTCATCCATTAAATTTCCTGAATCTGCTGGCTCGTCTGAGTCGCCGGCAAAATCAAATTGCAATTGATTATCGTCGACTTCGTCGTCGATGCTGATGCCATTATCGGTCATTGTTTCAAGCCGCTCAACATAAGCAACTAGATCTTCATCATC
>CAMATY010000103.1 GCA_945861325.1 Ferrithrix thermotolerans DSM 19514 | reverse complement strand
ATTAAGTTTCAGTAGCAGCTCTACTATTATTTGGTGGTTACTTTGATCAAAAATCTTCTAATTACAGGCGCATCAGGTTTTGTTGGTAGAAGTGTCGTTGACTATATTTCGTCGATTGCAAAAGATCAGCGACCCGAGTCAATCACTCTTGTTTCTCGCAGCACAATCGATGACCTTGACAAACAAGTAATAAATGATTTGAATCTCAAACATGTACAAGCCGATTTACTAGATAAGTGGAGTTTTGATTCTTCGTTTACGCATGTGCTGCAACTTGTGGCTGACGGTTCGAAACTTGCATATAGCGAAAAAGCTGCAGAAGATTTTGTTAAATTCACACAACGGTTGATTGAGTGGTGTGAGACACTCGCAAATAAACCTGTCGTGGTGCATGTAAGTTCTGGTGCTTGCTTTGGATATTTTCCTCTTTTAACGAGCAACGACTCGTTAAATAATTGGTCAAAATTAAGGTTTGTTGAAGGTCGTTTGGCAGCTGAGCATCTTCTACAGAGTGCTCAACATCGAGAGATTTTTGACTTGCGGATTGCGAGACTTTACTCATTTATAGGTCCGCACATTCGCGGAAAGATTCACTACGCAGTTCCATCGTTCATTTCAATGGCAAAAACTTCAGGAGTAATTCGTTTGACTGGAGATCCAATGACGGTTCGTAGCTACCTATCGGCATTAGATATGTCGCAATGGATCATCGCCGCACTTAATGCGAAGTCGGGTTTACCTCTTTTGTCAATTGGAAGTTCAGTGCCTGTGACGATGCTCGATCTTGCTGAATTTGTCGCTGAGCAGTTTTCGGCGAAAGTAGAGGTTGAAAGCCACGAAATTACAGGCGATCGGTATGTTGCTGATAATCAAATCACGAAAACTGCATTGGGTGTTGATGAGGCTATTTCTTGGAAGCACGCCATAGTACAATTAAATGATTAGTTCGAGTATCTTAAATTTAACTCATAAGTCGTGATGCTCGAAGGCCGAAAATTTGAGGGTAAATGTCTGATTCAATAAGCACAACGGGCGCAGATGTTGTTGCGGCCTTACTCGTAGATCAAGGCGTAGACACAATTTTCTGCATTACCGGTGCGGGAAACTTGGCTCTTGTTGATGCAATTGGTAAAACCAAAAAAATAAAGTTCGTATTTTCACATCATGAGCAAGCAGCAGTAATGGAAGCGCAAGGGTACTCCCGAGTCTCTGGCAAAGTCGGTGTCGCATTAGTTACTACTGGCGGTGGTACTGTTAATTCGCTTTCTGGAATCTTGAGTGCTTATCTTGATTCGATCCCAGTTTTTATTCTTTCCGGAAACGAGAGTTCGTTCCATTGCGAGAATATGCAAGATTTTCGCGCTTATGGCGTGCAGGGATTTGACTCAAAAACAGTCGCCGAACCGATAACAAAATCAGCCTCAAGAATTCTGTCGTCAAACGAGATCACATCAAAGTTCGTTTCTGCTTGGGACTCAGCTTGCACTGATCGAAAAGGACCAGTTCTTGTTGACTTTCCAATGGATCTGCAGCGCAAACTGACTTCTCCGTCCGAGCAGATAATGATCTCGGTTGCAGACAAAAATCAAGCTACGAAAAGTCAATCGGTAACAAATTCTAAGTTAATTGCTGAGTGTTCAAAACGGTTGAGTAAAGCCAGTCGCCCGTTGCTCTATTTCGGAAATGGCATTCGAGATGAGAGTGCATTGCGCAATGCGCGCGAACTAATTGAGAAATACGAGATTCCATTTTGTCTTTCATGGTCGGCATTAGACCTGTTTGATAATTCTCATCCATTAAATATGGGTCGAATTGGAATATATGGCGACCGAGCAGCGAATATTATTTTACAGAGAAGCGATTTTCTGCTTTGCGTTGGAACACGACTAGCAATTCCTCAAATCGGATATGACCGTGACGATTTTGCAAGAATGGCTGACCGCTGGATAGTTGATATTGACCAAGTTGAACTTTCCAAATTTGCGAAAAATCAATGGAACTCCATCTGTCAAAGTTCGGATTCTTTTATTGGACAGCTACTAAAAGACCTTTCAGAAGTTTCATTAAGCGAGTCGCTTACGAGCTGGGTTGCAAGTGCCAAAGACATTTGGCAGAAGCTCCCTCGGTCAGAACAAATTGGGGCTACTGTGAGTTCTGAACACCAAGTTCATTCATTTGATGTGATTGAGTTTCTTAACTTTGCGTTGCACGATGATTCAATTGTCGTAACCGATGTCGGTGCGGGGTTATTGACTGGCCACTATGCGTTGGCCACCAAAGGGAGGCAACGAATCTTCACATCACAGGGCCTTGGAGAAATGGGCTTTGGTCTACCCGGTGCAATTGGAGCATATTTTGCTGACCCCAAGCGACAGTTGGTTTGCTTGAACACTGATGGGGCGATCATGTTTAACTTGCAAGAACTTCAAGTAGTTAAGCATCACAAGATTCCGATGAAGCTATTTATTTTTAACAACGATGGCTACACAATGATTAAAATTTCGCAACAGAATCTCTTTGATGCGAGAATTTCAGGCTCTGACATTAATTCGGGTATTAGTTTTCCAGATTTTTCAGATGTCGCTAAAACATTTGGCTTTAATTATTGTTTGATTGATAGTAAAAATAGTTTTGAAACTGAACTGAAAACAGCGCTTGAGTCACCACAAGCTGAACTAATTGAGATTAAAATGTCACCAGATCAAAGATATTTGCCGCGACTTGCAACAAGTAAACTTCCTGATGGCATGTTGGTATCACCCCCGCTAGAAGATCTTGATCCGATGATTTCGATCGATGCCTTGCGCGATTTTTTGGGATATCAACCTCATGCGAACTCTTTTAAGTCGAGAGGCTTGGCCTATGAGCAACGATAAAATTAAAGTCGCCGTTATCGGCACAGGCAATATCGGAACAGATCTCTGCGAACGCTTATTGAAGGATACAAAATTTGAAGTGTTGGCATTCGTTGGAAGGCGATCAACTAGTTCTGGTCTAATGCGCATGAATGGCCGTGTGCCATATCTATTTGACTATGGAATTGATTCGCTAGAGCCACTTTGGGCTCAATTAGATGGAGTCTTTGATGCAACTTCGGCTTCTGCTCACGCCGAACATTGGGCGATCGTGCAAAAACACAAACGATGGATTATTGATTTGACTCCATCACGAATCGGCAAGCAACTCGTGCCAGTGTTGATAGATAAATCATCTTTAATGAAAATTTCAACTGAGAATGTTGCAAATTATTCAATGATTACTTGTGGCGGACAGTCTTCTGCCGCATTGATTTATGCAATCACAAAGCACGCCAAGTTGGTCGAAGAAGTAGAAATTTCGTCGAGCATTGCGTCACTTTCAGCTGGGCCTGCTACGCGCAACAATATTGACGAGTACATCGATTCAACCGAGAATATGGCGACTCTATTGACTGGCTGCTCGGCGGTTAAATCAATTCTAGTTTTAAACCCAGCAGAACCACCTGTGATGATGCGTACAACTGTGCATGTTCGTGCGGCAAACTTTGATCTAGTTCAAATTTTAAAAGAGACTCGCAATTTGGTTGCAAAAGTTAAGAGTTATGTTCCGGGATATGACCTCGTGGTTGAACCACATGTCGCAGGCAGCGGGCAAATCTCAGCGACTGTCAAGGTTCTCGGCTCTGGCTATTATTTGCCTGAATACTCTGGAAACCTAGACATCATTAACGCTGCGGCTGTTGAAACTGCCACACAACATGTTCAAGCAAATCGATTAAAAGATGCGAGAATAAAATCATGATTTCGTTTTATGATGTGACGCTTCGTGACGGTAATCATGCGTTGCGACACTCTCTGGCGCCGGACTTCGTGCGTGAGTATTGTCAGATTGCCGAGCAGTCAGGAGTCTGGGCAGTTGAGGTTGGGCACGGAAACGGAATCGGCGCTTCATCATTTTTGGTCGGTAAAGCTAAGTCAGACGATAATTCTCTTCTAGCTGCAGCTCGCGAAAGTCTTAGCAAGGTCAAACTCGCAATTCACGCGATTCCTGGTTTCGCAACTATCAAGCGAGACCTGATTCCAGCGATCAAGTCAGGCGTAGATATTTTTAGAATCGGTACTCATGTCACTGAGGTGACAACAGCACAAAAGCATGTTGAATTTCTTTCTGCACAAAATCAGACTGTGCATGGAGTGTTGATGATGAGCCACGCAATCGACTTGAAGGGTTTAGTTTCGCAGGCGAAGTTGATGGCAAGTTATGGTGCATCAGCAGTCGTGCTGATGGACTCAGCCGGAAATTATGTTCCAAAAGATGTTGTAGCTCGTGTTGCTGCTCTCAAACAAGAAATCGGAGTTGAAGTCGGTTTTCATGCACACAACAATCTTGGGGTCGGAGTTTCAAATGCAATTTCTGCGATTGAGAATGATGCCACGATAATTGATGGCTCATCAATGGGACTTGGCGCAGGTGCAGGTAACGCACCTCTTGAGAGCATCATTGTCAATTACCGACGTATGACCGGCTCTGCTCCGCCACTAGATAAATTTCTTGAAATGAGCCATCTCGTAGAGATGAAATATCCAGAATTTTTGCCACGGACTACTAGTTCAAGCATTCAAAGTGGAGATGCTGGAGTGTTTAGTGGTTTTGCTCCACAAGTTAGGCAGTTGGCAGCCGAATTTGGCGTGAGTCAAGAAGATCTTTGGCAAGAATTGGGAAAGCGTCGCTTGGTCGCTGGACAAGAATCAATGATTCGAGAAATCGCCCAAGACTTAATGAATTTATAGACGATCAATGTTTGTTGCTGCAACGTTGCTTGAACTGCATACTTCGTGGGCGTGGATCATGATTATTGGCAATGGGTTGGCTGGTGTCTGGGCACTTGCGGCGCACAAAAATATTTCGTTGCGCAGTCGGGCTTTATGGTGGTTCACGGGCTTGGTGCAGTTCACGGTTTTTGTGCAAGTGGCACTTGGCGTTGCAGTTGTCAATCGCAACAAAATTGAATATCCGGCGTTTCACGCGTTCTATGGTTTTGTGGCAATCATCGCGATTGCGATTATCTATTCGTATCG
>CAMATY010000102.1 GCA_945861325.1 Ferrithrix thermotolerans DSM 19514 | reverse complement strand
TTACGAAATCTTGCGCGGTGTTAACAATCACTGAAGTGCCTCTCCCCGGGCACTGGGTTGCTTGATTGCGCCATAATTAGCCGAGCTGGTGGGTTCGAAAGCAGTCGCTAGCCTGCTTTCGTGCCCGCCAGAACTCGTTTATCACTCGCAATTGCTGGATTTGTAGTTTTAAGCGCCGCGATTTTATTTACTCTCCAAGGTTTCAACTCGGACGACACTCAAACTTATGATTTATCGAACCAGGTCGTGTTATCAAACAGTGAAATAGCCACCAACACAAACAACACAGGCAAGGCATTAGCCCAAGTTGATCTGAAATCTGTCAATGGCGCAACTGTTGCAACTCAAACATTTCTCGGCCGACCAACGATTATTAATATTTGGTATTCAACTTGCGAGCCTTGTCGTCGTGAACTTCCTGTTTTGGCTCTCGGCGCCGAGGCGTATTCCGACAAAGTTCGATTTATTGGTATCAATATTAAAGACTCGGCAAAAGTCGCCACAGAGTTTGCGCTTGAATATGGTGTGAAGTTCGAAATTTTTCTTGACACGAGCGGCAGTTTCATTAGTTCAAGTGGAATCACCACAGCCCCAGTCACCTTGGCGATCAACGCTCAAGGGCTTGTGATTAGCCAATTTGCTGGCGAACTAAGTACCGACAAACTCAACTCACTCGTGGCAGAGTTATTGAAATGATCTTGGCGTTACAAGGCAACTTCGCCTACTCGTTTTTGTTAGGGATACTGGCGGCGGTTAACCCTTGTGGCTTCGTTCTTTTGCCGACTTATCTTTTATTTTTTTTGGGGATGCGCGAAGAAACTGAACTCAGCGCTAGCGAGCGCATTCGTCGAGCATTGGTCGTAAGTTCGGGTGTTTCAGTTGGGTTTCTCGGAGTATTTCTTGTTATCGGGATCATTTCAAGATTGTTCACTCAATGGATTGAACTCAACGCAAAATATGCAGCGTTTTTGATTGGCTTTGCATTACTGTTCGCCGGTCTACGAATGATGACGGGCTGGACACCAAAATTTGCGATGCCACAAATCGGCGGAAGTCAAAACAAAAATTTTCGCGCGATGACGATCTACGGAGTTGCGTATGCCGTCGCTTCAATCGGTTGCACGATTGGTTTTTTAACCACCGCAGTTTTTGGCTCAATTGCAGTTCACGGATTCATTTCGGGTGTAGTCAGCATCTTGTTGTACGGCCTAGGGATGGCGATGCTTGTGATGGCACTTACCGTAAGTTTGGCGTTCGCAAAAACTGGCTTAGTTGCAGTGATAAAAAGTCGAATGAGAATTGTTGAACGCCTTGGTGCAGTCTTCGTAACTTTCACCGGCTTCTATTTAATTTGGTATTGGTTCGCAGCGATAAACGAAAGATCTTCAACCATGTTCGTTTCAAAAGTTGAGAACTACCAAACAAAAGTTGTATCGTTCCTACAAAATCAAGGTGCGATTCCACTTGCACTTCTGCTCTCGCTTGTCTTGGTTGTCGCAATTTTTCTCGGCACTCAGAATCGGGTAAAAACGAAATGATGTTCGCCAAACTGCTTGCCCACCCAGAAGTTGAAGAAGTTGTCAAACTGCGCGGCAAGTTTGGCTTCATGGCTTATCACGGTGGTGGGCTAGAACACTTAACTGATGTCATTGCCCAACACGCAGCAGAGCAATCAAATTCTTCGTATTACGGTGTGCACCAACCACGTGGCCTCAAATGGCATGTGCCATCGCATGAAATCTCGCCAGATTTTTCAACATCGCTCCAAAAGTTCATCAATCATGTTGACATCGTTGTGACGATTCACGGATTTGGTCGTGAAGGGTTTTTCACTTCGCTGTTACTCGGTGGACGAAATCGTAACTTGGCGGGGCACCTCAGCACGCACTTAAAACAGCATTTGCCGATGTACGAGATCTGTGACGATCTAGAGACAATTCCAAGTGATCTGCGCGGATTGCACGACAACAACCCAGTAAATCTTCCCCGACTAGGTGGTGTACAACTTGAACTTCCTCCACGAGTGCGAGGAGTCGGAAGATTTTGGAAAGACTGGGTCGGAGACGGTCTGACACCTCACACAGAATCGTTGATTACTGCGCTCGTCTCAAGTTCAATTGCCTGGCAAAATCAAAAATAATTACGGGGCCAGACGCTCAATACTCCACGACGAACCGTGGTCTTTACGAGTGTATAAAAATCGATCATGCAATCGACTAGGTCGTCCTTGCCAAAACTCAATTGCTGTTGGCACGATGCACCATCCGCCCCAAGTATCTGGTCGCGTGACTGGTTTACCGGCAAACCTGTCCCGAAACTCAACAAGTCGTTGTTCTATGAAGCCACGGTCTGGGATCACTTGCGATTGTGGTGAAGCCCATGCACCAATTTGAGAATCGCGCGGACGAGACGCAAAATATTCATCACTATCGTTGGCTGAAACTCTTTGCACAGTTCCACGAAGTCGTACTTGGCGATGCAAATCAAGCCATGCAAATACTGCACTTGCAACTGGATTAGTCACAAGTTGCAGACTTTTTGCACTGTCGTAATTAGTGTAGAAAACAAAGCCGTCTTGAGTCACGCTTCGCGCCAACACAACACGCGAGTCAGGTGCCAAATGTTGATCAATCGTTGAAACAGTCATAGCGTTTGGCTCAGCAACGCCCGCACTCGCTGCTCCTTCATACCAAATATTCCACTGCACTATTGGATCAAGATCTAAATCGGCACGATCCAAACCCGCCGTTTCATATTGCACCCGACGATCGCGCAAACTCATGATTTAGTTTGTGAACTAGCTGGGATTACTTTTGCGCCACGCATGTATGGTTGTAAAACTTGAGGTATCGCAACTGAGCCATCGGCTTGGCGAAAGTTTTCAACAATCGCAGCCCAAACACGGGGCACAGCCAATGCCGACGCATTCAAAGTGTGGGCGATTTCACTGCCCTTTTCGCCTGCATGTTTGCAACGAATATCTGCACGGCGCGCTTGATAGTCGCTGAACCAACTGATTGAACTTACTTCTAACCATTGATCGCAGCCAGGTGCATAAACTTCGATATCAAAACTTCGGTGATGCGATTGACCGAGATCGCCCGTACAGATCTCAAGCACTCGATAAGGCAAACCAAGTGCAGCAATTGTTGCCTCAACACGATTCGTTAGTTCAATCAACATCTCGGGCGCCTGTTGCGCTGTGGTCACAGCAAGAATTTCAACTTTGTCAAACTCGTGTGTGCGCAACATCCCGCGCGTATCGCGACCTGCCGAGCCAGCCTCACGACGAAAACACGACGTATGCGCCATATATCGAAGTGGTAGATCTTGGGCGTTCAGGGTTTCTGCCGCGTGCAAACTTGTCAGCGGAACTTCTGCAGTTGGAATACACCACAGATCATCTCGCTCAATTGCAAACGCATCATCTGCAAACTTCGGCAACTGGCCAGTAGCTGTCAATGTGCTGGATAAAACCAAACTAGGTGGACGAATTTCTTCGAATGCGTCAGCATTGCGGTCAAGAGCGAGTTGACACAACGCTCGCGCCATAGTTGCCCCAAGACCGCGTTGCATCGTGAACATTGATCCACTTATTTTTGTCGCACGCTCATTGTCAAGAATTCCAAGAGCAGTCCCTGTCTCCCAATGTGGAACACGCTGGTGCTTCTCAAATTGCACCGGCATCTGTAATGGTCCTTTTACAACGCGGTTGTCTTTATCGCTACTTCCATCACTCACTTGCTCATGGGGCAAATTTGGAATCAGCAGCAAAACTTCACGAAGCGAAAAACTTACCTCGTCATATTCATTGGCTAGTTTCTTTTCAGTTTCACCAAGTGCACGACTCTTGGCCATCAGGGCTTCAGCGCCAGAATCGTCTTTAGTCCGACGCATTGTCGCGATGTCTTTAGAAACAGTATTTATCTGAGCACGAATCGCATCACGCTCGGTTGTAATGTCTCGCAAGCGTGCGTCAAGTCGCTGTGCATTTTCTAGCTCATCCAAAAGTGCAGGTTTAGCACGACGGGCCATCGCTGTTTTGACAAACTCTGGTTCAGAACGAAGCAATCGGATATCAATCACACCGTCAGATTAGCCGTCAGATGTCTAAGTCGCAGTGTGAATTGCGTACCCTAAAGTTGATGAATATGCGAAACAGCACCAGCGAAAACGCTTTGAGTGTGCGCAACCTCGTGGTCGACTATTCAGATCTTCGTGCGGTCGGGAATATTTCGTTTGATGCCAAGGCTGGTTCAGTAACAGCAGTAATTGGTCCGAACGGAGCAGGCAAGACCACAACGATGGAGGTCTGCAGTGGAGTTCGCACCGCCACGAGCGGCACCGTTTCGGTACTCGGTCTTGATCCACAACAAGATCGACTAGAGATGAACTCACGAATCGGGGTGATGCTACAAGACGGTGGTGTCTACCCCAGCGCTCGTGTCGGAGAGATCCTCGAGCATTATTGCAATTTATTTGGCAATCGTCAACGCGCCAGCGATTTAATACTTGCTGTCGATTTAGGTTCTAAACGCAAAGCAACATGGCGAAAACTTTCTGGCGGAGAAAAGCAGCGACTCTCACTTGCGCTTGCGCTCGCCGCAAAACCAGAATTGATCTTTCTCGACGAACCCACTTCTGGAGTTGACATTGTCGGTCGAGATTTGATTCGAGAACTCGTTCGCAATTTAGCCAACTCGGGGTGCACTGTGATTCTTGCAACTCACGAATTAGATGAAGCGCAACGAATGGCAGATCATGTGGTGATGTTCAATCACGGTCGACTGATTGCTAATTCATCACTGCAAGATTTATTAGGCACAAATCAAACGGTCACTTTGCGCACAACGAACGAAATTGACCTGACTGCCTTGGCCCAGCACATGAATTGCCGCGTCGAACAGAACGGAACTGAAATTCGCCTATTGCGAAGTTCAGATGCAAGTTTTATTGCTCGCTTAAGTACTTGGTTTGCCGAAAATAAGTTTGTCCTCAACGACTTAAACTCTGGCGCACCGCGTCTTGAAGATATTTATCGCGAGTTGAACAGTGCGTC
>CAMATY010000101.1 GCA_945861325.1 Ferrithrix thermotolerans DSM 19514 | reverse complement strand
CGCCGATGAACCAGTAGTAGTGCCGGTTGTCCCCGAAGTACTTCCTCCACTGCTTGCCGGTGACTTACACTTTGCAACTTGCGCAGTTTGTGCTTTAGTCAGTTTTTTCGCCGAAACAATTTTGTTCGCTGCTTTTACGCCGACCGTCTTGTCAAGACACGACTTAGTAGATGGATCAACTACAACTGCGCCAGCAACATTTATCGTTCCGAGCAATCCGAAGCCCAAAGAGATTACTAAAACGACCGAGAACTTACGCCCCATACTCGCCCCTTTAACTAACAATTGAGTTAACGTAATACTAAGGCGTTTTAAAGTTTTCAGCCAAACTGATTAGCAGCCGCGTGCCGTATGCGGTAGCACCGCGTTGTAACCAGCCCGCATCGCTATCTGACCACATTGGTCCAGCGATATCAAGATGCGCCCAAGGTGTACCAGAAGTGAATTCATCCAAAAATAATGCTGCAGTAATTGCGCCAGCATCTGGTCCGCCTACGTTTTTCATGTCAGCAATATACGAATCAATTAGCGAGCGGTACTTTCTCTCAAGCGGAAGTTGCCAAGTTTGCTCATCTGTGGATTTGGCTGCGGCGACTACTTGATCAACAAATGGTTGATTATTGCCCAAGACGCCAGACATTTGAGGCCCAAGTGCGCGCAAGCACGCGCCAGTCAACGTCGCAATATCTACAATTGCATCAGGCTTGAGTTCTGCAGCTAACGAGAGCCCGTCCGCCAAAACTAAACGACCTTCTGCATCAGTGTTGTGAATTTCAACAGTCTTGCCGTTGCGCATTGTTAACACATCGCCCATTGCCATCGCACTCCCCGACGGCAAGTTGTCGGTGCACATCATGTAAGCCGTCACTTGGTTTTTGCAGCCAAGTTTTTTAAGAGTGCTCATCGTCGCCAACACAGCAGCGGCACCACTCATGTCGGCTTTCATCATTGCATGGTCTGAGTTTGAAGGCTTCAAACTGATACCGCCAGAGTCATACATCACGCCTTTGCCAACCAAAATTAAATGCGGCAACTTTGTTTTTGATTTCGCACTTGACTTTTTTGCGGATAATTTTGCCGCAGTTTTTAAGCCACCAGGCTGATAAGAAATTTTCACCATTCGCGGAGGGTTGACGCTGCCACGGTTAACGCCGATCATTCCGCCGCAACCCATTGCGAGAAGTTGGTCTTTATTAAATACTTCGACCGCGATGTCGCTTTCGGCACCGACTTTTAATGCGCGGTCAGCAATCATTTTTGCAGTCAAATGTGCAGGCGGCATATTTGCTAAATCACGTGCGAAACAAACTGCTTCAGCAATAGTTTCACCACGCTTCACACCTTTAGTAATTGCAGTTGACATAGCCGCTGGGGCAACAATCAACACTGAAATAAGTTTTGAAGTTGCTTTCTTGTCGGTCTTTAGATCGTTATAGCGGTGTGTCGCCAAAATTAAACCTTCAGTTACCGCTTGTGCAATTGCAGTGCGGTCTCCGCGGCCAGCACTAGCCAAGGTTGTTGTGAGACTTGAAACATTTGATGCTGCGCGGGCCAACGCAGCGGCGGCAGTTCGCATTACATCTTCATCGGCTTTTGCTGCTTCGCCGATGCCGACGGCAATTGTCAGTTGCTTTTTACTGTTCGGTAACACAAGTGTCTGACCAAGTTTGCCTTCGAAGCCGAGCGCCGTGAGTTGATCGCGGGTCATGCCAACTTCTTTTGCCAGCGCTCCTTCGCTTGCGACGGCGATACCAAACGCCTTCGCTGACGAGTCGCTGACCTTCGCGACTTTAAATGTGATCTGATTTGTCTTCATTTTCGCTCCCTATATATATGAGTAACTTCTCGTCTTGGTTGCTGCGCTCGTTGCAACTATTCGATGCTTTTTACTGGCAACGATTTACCTTCTTGCCAGCGGGCGATTGTCCACAGCAAATCGGATAAACGATTTAAATATGGGCAGGCTTGCGATGGAGCAGGTGCGGCCGCAATTGAATGTCGCTCTGCTCGGCGGGCAACAGTTCGTCCAACATCGAGTAACGCAGCAACTTTATTTTCACCGGGCACAACAAATTCGGCGGGCGGAGTAAATTTTTCGTCGAGATCATCAATCATATTTTCAAGTTTCGTCACCATCTCGGCGGTAACCAGTGATTTGCCAGCGACAAGTTTGTGACGATTTTCAGGAAGAGTCGCTAGTTCGGCCATCAGCACCCATAAGTCGCGCATGATGTGAACCAAGATGTCGTCGAGTTCGGTGCCTTTGCCGGATTCGGCGCGGGCGAGACCCAAAATTGCTTGTGCTTCGTCAACTGCACCATATGCGCGAGGTAGTGCGCTGTCTTTGCCGACTCGTCCGCCGTAGAACAAACCCGTCGTACCGTCGTCGCCGGCCCTGGTGTAAATCTTTTTTCGCGCCATAACGAGTTACACGCTACTTGAGCCAGGTGGACACCGGGTCACTCGATGGTCTTGCGACAGGGGTGATGTACTCTCAAGACATGGCTTTGAACAAACCGCGAACTCTGCAGGGTGAGATCGCTGCACTTGAGCGCGAAATCAATCAGCACCGCCGCGATATGCAGGCCGTTGAACTTGAAGACGGCGTTGCTCACGGCAACATTTCAGAATGGCTCATCACCAGCGGCCGTACATTGATTGATAAAGGCGATGAACTGCTATCACTTCTTTCGCTTGACCCAGAGTTTGGTAAGCATCGAGACTCATATATGCGTGAACTAAAAACCTTCCGTAAGTTCTATAAGAAATGGTCAGACTCAAACAAAGACGAATAACTTTTAATTTCCGCCGATCATCACTTGACGGCACACATCAGCCTGAATGGCTGAGTGCAACAATCTTGAAATCTAAGAGCAACTCAAGTTGCTATAGTGCAAGTAGTAATCCTTGCTAGTGCCCATAAACATGGGATTGCGCCAGAAGACATGCTTCATGCATATAGAAATGCGTTTCGAACGATAGATCAAGACACTGTGACGATTTTTATCGGTTCAAATACTCACAGAAATCTCATTGAGATTGCCGTCGTTCAAAAAGATAATCAGATCCAAATAATCCACGCCATGAAGGCACGAGCCAAATTTCTTAAATAAACCTATGAAAAAACTCACCACAAATAGATTAGAAACAGAAATCGATTATGAAGCGATAATCGATGGCTTCGATCCGGCGAAGTGGCGTGAGGCGACGCCAGAAGAGATGGCCGAACATCGCGAAAGAGCAAAAGACGCAGTAATCGTCGAGATCGAAGAGATCGACGCAAACGACACAGTCGAGATTGAAGAGATCGACGCAAACGACACAGTCGAGATCGAAGAAATAGAAAAGCCCGAAAAAAGCTAGTTAGCGAAACGGCTTATCGCCGAGAATTGTCGCGCGATGCATTACGCGACGATGCGGCAAATAATCAGCGTTGGCAAAATGTTGCGTCAACCGGTTATCCCAAAACGCCAAGTCGTATTGCTTCCACTTCCACCGCACAACAAACTCGGGGCGTGCAACATGAGCAGTCAAAAAATCCAAAACTTCGGCACTCTTGTCGGGCGCAAGTTCAATTATCCGTGTTGTAAAATTTTGATTTACATAAATACCACGCCGACCACTTACTGGATGCGTGCGCACAACGGGATGTCGCATTGGCGGATTCTTTTTGCGCGCTTCGGCAAGTTGTGCGAGCGCCTCAGGCGTTTTGCCGTAATGCGACTCAGGAAACGCTTTGGTAATATCGTTTTCGGCCGTCAGATTTTCAATCAACGCTTTGTATTCGTCATCAAGAGCGTCGTAGGCGGCGATACAACTCGCCCACATTGTGTCGCCACCCTTCGGCGGCAACTCGCGAGCCGAAAGCAAACATCCCATCGGCGGGCACTCAATGAACGGCACATCGCTGTGCCACGAGTCGTTATCGGGCGGATTATCAACATTGGTGTCGAGAATAATTATTTCTTCAACATCATCAAAATGTGGATACACAGGGTGTATGTGTAGCGCCCCGAAGTTCGCCGCAAGATCGCGATGTTGACGCGGGGTCAACGGTTGATTTTCGAAGAATAAAACATGATTCTCAACGAGCAATGCCGAGAGTTCAGTGCATTGCGCGGATGTCAATGGCTCGCAAAGGTTGATCCCTGAAATGACCGCACCGATTGCAGGGGTTAGGCGCTCTGCTTGCATATGGCAAAACTACTCGCACTAGCCTGACTTCAAGCAAAAAGGAGCACGCCAACATGCAAAATTACGAGAAGATTTATATCAACGGTAAATGGATTTCACCACAGGGCAAAGACAAAGCGATTGAGGTTTTTGACTCGACAAATGAGCAGGTCATGGCGACGATTCCATCGTGCAATGCATCCGATGTTGACGCTGCAGCCAAAGCCGCACGCGCTGCGTTTATTGGTTGGGCCGCACTTGACGTGCAAGAGCGCGCCAAATATATGAACCGCATCGGCGACGGAATCGCCGCCCGCATGGAAGAATTAGCAACTGCAATCTCTCGCGAGACGGGCATGACAAAGTTTCTCAGTCAGATGATTCAAGTTGGTTTGCCAATTAATTCGTTCAAGCAGGCTGCAATTGTTGCTGAGAATTTTAAGTATTCACGCGAACTCGGTTCGTCACTTGTCGTGCGCGAGCCGATCGGTGTCGTTGGTTGCATCACCCCATGGAACTATCCGTTACACCAGATCGTTGCCAAGGTCGCATTCGCAATGGCCGCAGGTTGTACGATCGTGCTCAAGCCAAGTGAAATCGCGCCAATTGACGCTTTTATTCTCGCCGAGATCATCGACGAGGTCGGTTTGCCCGCGGGCGTGTTCAACCTCGTTACTGGAACCGGCCCGGTTGTCGGCGAAGCAATCGCCGCGCACAACCAAGTCGACATGATTTCATTCACCGGTTCAACTCGCGCGGGCCGTCGGGTTACACAAGTTGCCGCCGAGACCGTCAAAAAAGTTCACCTCGAACTCGGCGGCAAGTCTGCAAATATTATTTGCGCCGATCTCGATACCGAAACTTTCGCCAAGGCCGTCAAGTCTGGTGTCGGTGGTGCGTTTCTAAATAGCGGACAAACCTGCCTCGC
>CAMATY010000100.1 GCA_945861325.1 Ferrithrix thermotolerans DSM 19514 | reverse complement strand
GAACGACACGGTGCAGCGGTTGGTCTTAAAGATCAAGTTAGCGGATTAATGGATGCCACGATTGCATTACGTCGCAATCTGCACAAGTGGCCAGAGATTGGCAATACTTTACCGAAAACTCGCGAGCAAGTTTTAGGTGCGCTTGAAGGATTGCCACTCGATATTACTTTGCATCAAACAACTAGTGGCATCGCCGCAATGTTGACTGGCGACAAGCCTGGCCCAACTGTGATGTTGCGCGGCGACATGGATGCATTGCCGATGCCCGAAAATACTGATCTCGAGTTTTCATCAAAAACAGAAAACTGCATGCACGCATGCGGCCATGACACGCATACGTCAATGTTGGTCAGCACAGCAAAACTTCTCAGTGAACGGCGCAACGAACTACCCGGTCGCGTACTGTTTATGTTTCAACCCGGCGAAGAAGGCCACCACGGCGCGAAATTTATGCTTGAAGAGGGTTTGCTAAATGTCTCAAAACAAAAAGACGGCAGCGAGTCACCGATCAAGGCTGCCTATGCGTTGCATATCGTGTCGTCAATACCCGCAGGAATGGTCGGCACTCGCGGTGGACCAGTGATGGCTTCAAGCGATGTTGTTTCAATAACAATCACCGGCAAAGGCGGTCATGCGTCTGAGCCGTTTAGAACTCTTGACCCAATACCGGTGGCGTGCGAAATTGTGCAAGCACTGCAGATGATGATCACCCGCCGAATTGAAACTTTTGATCCGGCAGTTGTGACGATTACAAAATTGATTGCCGGCACCACGACCAATGTGATCCCAGAGACTGCTCAAATTGAAGGAACGATTCGTGCAGTGAGTGAAAAGACTCGCAAAAAAGTTCACGATTCAATTCGTCGTGTCGCTGAAGGCATCGCCACTGCGTATGAGATGCAAGCCACCGTTGAAATAAAAGTTGGATATCCAGTGACTGTCAACGATGCGTCTAGCGTCGAATTCGCACTTGATATTGCTGAGTCACTTCTTGGCGAAGGTAAAGCAGTGCATTTGCCTTCACCAGTAATGGGTGCCGAAGACTTCAGTTATGTCTTAAACCAAATCCCTGGTGCGATGGTGTTTCTCGGTGGCACACCACAAGGCGTAAACCCAGCAACTGCAGCACCGAATCACTCGAACCGTGTGATGTTTGACGAAGCTGCAATGGCCCACGGCGTTGCACTTTATTCGGCACTGGCTCTACGCACACTCGGCGTAACGCTGAACTAATTGTGACACGCCCACTACAGGGTGTCCGTGTACTCGACTTCACTCGAGTCTTATCCGGACCACATGCGACAAGAATGCTGTGTGATCTCGGCGCAGATGTGATCAAAGTCGAACAACCGAGTGGAGACTTGACTCGGTTTTCAAGTCCGCGCGTCAACTCAAACGCAACATATTTTATCCAACAAAATGTCGGCAAACGAAATATCTCGCTCGATTTAACAAAGCCAGAAGCGGTTGATTTAATTACACAACTAGTTGACAAGTGCGATGTCGTTATCGAAAACTTTCGGCCTGGTGTGATGAAGCGAATGAATCTCGATCACCTGACGCTGCGTGCAAAATATCCAAAACTTATCTACGCCTCAATAACTGGCTATGGCAACACGGGCCCGTGGGTTGATCGTCGAGCATATGCCCCAGTGATTAATGCTGAAATGGGTTTAACTAAGCGCCAAGGTGATGCGCGAAACGGCGAATACGCAAATGATCCGTTTAGTCACGGTGATGTGTATACGGCGATTGAGTGCGCTTCGGCAATTTTGGCGGCACTGTTTCAACGCGAGCGCACTGGTGACGGTCAATATATTGATTTATCTATGGCGCAAACTTTGCTTTATGTCAACGAACATGCTCACGATGCGCTTTGGGATCAACCTGTTTCGCCTGACGCAATTCGATCGTTTCGACCAGAAGATTACCCAGTGTTGAAAACTAAAGATGGCGTGATCTCAATTGTCAGTGGGCATCCAGCAGAACGCGGCACTTTTGATTATTTTGTGGCGGCGATGCAAACACCGCAACTTCTAGACGATCAAAAATTTAAGAGTGTTGAAACACGGTTGGCTAATTTACCTGCGCTGATACAACTAATTAAAGACTGGGCATTAACGATTGACACAGTTGACGAACTTGAACGACGACTCGCAAAACATAAGTTAGCGATGGGTCGGCTTCGTAGCGTAAGTGAAGTTGCACAAACCGACTGGGCTCAACAGCGCAACGCATTCATTGAAGTCAGCGATCGCGCTAACGGAAAAGTCAAACTTCCCAACTCGCCGTGGATATTTTCGGGATCCGACACATCAACGCGTGGTCAAATTAAATATCGTGGCGAAGATAACGCTGATGTTTTAAGCGAACTACTGGGAATGTCAGATTTACAGATCAAAGATTTATATGGTCGCAAAATTTTGTCACAACGCGGACCAACTAAAAAGCCTTAACGACCCGAGTGACCAAACCCACCGCCACGATCTTCACCTGCCAATTCGTCGACGACATCCCAAGAAGTTGAGACAACTTGTTGAATAATTAATTGTGCGATGCGGTCACCGCGCGTGACTTGATAGTCAACCTTCGGGTCAGTATTGATCATGATCACTTGAAGCTCGCCACGATAACCACTATCAATAATTCCGGGCGTGTTTACAAGTGTCACTCCATGTTTTAATGCCAGCCCACTGCGCGGAACTACCTGTCCAAAAAAACCAACAGGAATCGCCACCGCAATGCCGGTCGGCACCAGCACTCGTCCACCAAGAGCAGGCAAAACCGTATCTACGCGAGCATGTAAATCAATGCCAGCGTCACCTGCGTGGGCTTGGGCTGGCAGTGGTAGATCTAAATCCAATCGCTTTACAGGTATTGAGATTTTTTGTTGGTTATTAAACGGTGGATTTGCCACACTAGATATTAGAACCCGACGATAGAGCCCCGCAATCAACTGCAGGAAGTGCTGTACGGCCCAGAAAACTAATAGATTGCTTGGCGTGCTTGTGTGGATGGATCTTGAGATGACCGGTCTTGACCCCGCGACTGAAGTAATCGTTGAGATCGCCACATTGATCACAGACGACGAATTAAATGTCATCGCCGAAGGACCAGATTTAGTTATCCACCAACCTGAGGCTTCGCTCGCTGCAATGGACCCATTTGTTGTTGAGATGCATACAACCTCTGGGTTGCTAACTCTGATTCGTAAGTCAACCATCACTCTCGAACAAGCTGGCGCACAAACACTTGAGTTTATAAAACAACATGTTTCTGAACCCCGCTCAATTCCACTGTGTGGAAACTCAATTGGCACCGATCGTCGTTTTCTTTCAAGATATTTGCCAGAGATTGAAAACTACTTGCACTATCGCAGTGTTGATGTTTCAACAATTAAAGAACTCGTGAAGCGATGGTACCCAGGACTCGAAATTAATCGACCGACGAAAGCTGGCGCGCATCGCGCATTGGACGATGTAAAAGAAAGTATTCGTGAACTAAAGTTCTATCGCGAAAATGTTTTTAAACAAGCGATCGTCACCCCAAAATAAGTTCGGTTACTGCGGCTACCTCGTTGCCTTCAAGTACATGCCGCAAAATAGTTCGACCTTGCAAATTTTGCGTGACTATCTGAACTTTGTCACCAGGATCGACTGCTCCGTGATGTTCAACTGTTGCCTTTAGTGGCGCGCGCTTGCCAGAATTGGCACCAAGATATTCTTCAAGAACTTCCCAATATGCAGCATTGTTGAGATGACCAACGGCGTCCATGTCGCTAAATCGAATTGGCCAATCTTGAGTGGTTGGATTATTGCTGGTTAGTTCGGGGAGAGTCCGCCCAATTTCTAAACGTGATGAAATTTTTCGACCATTCGTTGCCGAAGAAAGTAGAGCAATTAAATCTTGTGACAGTGCCACTGGTTTCATGGTTTTGAAATCAACTCGCACCCAAAGTGACGCCGTGTCAATCGCAACTGCGCCCGCACACTTGATCTGTGTGCGACGCTCTGCCCAATGTGAGCCCAATGCACCACACCAAGTCGTCAGTTCAATTTCGTCCAAGTATTTTGGAAACGAAGTCACCCACATCGCAGTTCGACGCACTACCCACGAATGTGGCTCGCTGTAGTTGCCGTCGAGCGAATCATCCGTCGCTATGTCTTGTAAATACCGAGCTACTGCATCAAGACGAACGCGTCCCTTGGGTGTGACATCACCGAGGCGCACTTTGCGACTAGTTGAAAATCTGCGACCAGTTTCGGATAGTTGAGTCGGCCGAGGGTTTTTATCCTCGGCTTGAGACATGACAAAACCCTAGCCAGTATTGGCTCAAATGGGATTATCTATGCTTGAAATTAAATCACTTGGAAATCGCTTCAATTCATGGTTTCATGTAGGTCTGATGTTCGCAACAACTACTCACCCTTTGGCAATCGCCAACATGCGCGTGATTAATGCGTGCATGATTAAATTCGTGCGAACCGCGAGTAAATCTCGCTGGTTTGGCACGGCGAAAAGTTTCGTTGATTATTCAACCAAACAGCCAACCCGACATCTCGGGATGCACCTGACGTAAAAGATTTCACGTCGGAGAAATCCACGAGACCGTCGGGTGAAAACCCGGCGGTCTTTTTGTTTTTCTGGCGTGAAGCTATTCAAATAGCTAAACGAATAAACCAAACAACTAAAACATACGAAAGGAAAATATGACACTGTTAGAGACAAATTTCACCGAAAACGAAATGGGCGGAACCTTTAAATTCGCAATCGATGACAATCCACAATTCGTGTTGTCAGCAATGCGCTGCAACGACGGCAACGGAACGCTGTCGTATCTGTTCTTTTCAGACGAATTCGTTGACATGGCACGAGCCAAAGCAATTTGTGCGAAGTGCTCAAGTAAGGCAGATTGTCTTGCTGGGGCACTTGCTCGCAGCGAACCTTGGGGTGTGTGGGGCGGCGAATTGATTGAAGAAGGCCGTATTCGCACAACCAAGCGACCACGAGGTCGACCAGTTACGAAATCTTGCGCGGTGTTAACAATCACTGAAGTGCCTCTCCCCGGGCACTGGGTTGCTTGATTGCGCCATAATTAGCCGAGCTGGTGGGTTCGAAAGCAGTCGCTAGCCTGCTTTCGTGCCCGCCAGAACTCGTTTATCACTCGC
>CAMATY010000099.1 GCA_945861325.1 Ferrithrix thermotolerans DSM 19514 | reverse complement strand
TAGTGTTCGCGATCAACAACAGTTTCAGTCTGAAAGTTGTTGCAAGCGTTACATCGGCTTATGCCAAAAGGAATCAGATTCGCTGACTTCGCAGATCCACCTTTTGGCAAATATTGATCTCCAAGCGGGCTCGGCCTCAGAGTTAAAACAATTTCAAAATCTGTAGACGCACACAGTCGGCAAGCTTTTACATATCTGAATCTGTTAGGCATAATATTCAAAGAATCTTACTGAATTACACATCAAGACATTACTAATGGCTTCGAAATGCATGGTAGCGCTGTGAACGTGAGTAAGTTAGTGATGTGATGACGGGCCGCGTGATTCTTGACCCGACGAGCGAAAAGAAGATGGCTTCGCGAGAACTGCTTGCACGACCTGCGAGTATCTCGGGTCAGACAATCGGTCTGCTCGACATTTCAAAAGCCCGTGGCGATGTGTTTTTGAATCAACTCGAATCGCGACTCACGACAGCCGGCGCAAAAGTGTTACGTTTTCGCAAACCGACTTTCACCAAGCCAGCACCAGCAGATCTGCGCCATGAAATCGCCACCAAATGCACGCTGGTGATTGAAGCCCTCGCCGATTGAGGCAGTTGTACGTCGTGCAGTGTGCACGACATAGTTGATCTTGAAACTCGCGGCGTGCCCGCAATGTTCGTCGCCTCAGATGTTTTTGTGCAGGCCGCCGAATCACAGGCAAATGCACTCGGCTTTCCGACAGTACAACGACTGTTTGTGCCACACCCAATTCAAGATCGCACCGACGACGAAATGCGTGCGCTCGCCGATTCAGCTTACGACTCGCTCGTCGCGGCAATTACAAAAAACTAGAACTAACTTAGTTAACTAGTCCCAGGCGTCTTCTTGGTTGTATGGTCGCGCGCGAGTTGGTGCGCTGTCACGCTTCCAAACTAAAACACGCCGGCGAAAGTAGCAAACTTCTTTACCTGCTTGATTGAAACCTTTGCTTTCAACTGTCACAACACCACGATCAGGTTTTGAGGACGAAGGTTTAACTTCAAGCACACGAGTCTCAGCATGAATCGTGTCACCATGAAAAGTTGGATGCTTGTGTTGCAGTGTTTCAACTTCAAGGTTGGCTATTGCCGCGCCACTCACATCTGGCACACTCATACCAAGAACAAGCGAATAAACCAGATTGCCAACCACAACATTGCGACCCTGCACACTTTGTTGCGCGAACCAATCGTTCGTATGCAAAGGGTGATGATTCATTGTGATCATGCAAAACAAATGATCATCGGCTTCAGTAATTGTTTTGCCCGGCCAATGTCGATAAACATCGCCAACAATAAAATCTTCTAAATATCTTCCAAATGGTCGTTCGTGAATCGTCACGAGTTACACGCTAATTGCTACGGCGTCGTTCATCACGAATTTTACGTGACACAGGTATCTCCTCGGTTTCAGAAAGGCCATATCGCGGATCATATTTTGGCAAAGTGATATCTCTCGTGCGGTCAGTTGTGGCATTTCGTTCGACCCATTCAATACGGCTTGTTCGACTTGAGTTTCCGACAACTGCATATCGCTTGAGTGATTTCAATTCGCTGGCCTGTTGCAACGCATATTTTCCGAATCGCAGGCTTAAATAGCACCCGCCGCCGACAAGAATAGGCAACCAGAACTGCACAAGGCGATAACTTAAAACGCTGACAGTGGCAGTCGTCGTCGAAAGACCGAAACCTACAAGAGATGGAATATAAATACTTTCGACGAGACCTAGTCCGCCGGGTGTGATCGGGATTGAAGCGAAAATATTTGCGAGACCAAATGAGATCACAAGGCCGACAATGCTCACAGACCCACCGAAAGCATGAACAAATACATAAAGCGCCAGAATGTCAAGACCCCAGTTGAGTAACGCCCATGACAAAACGCGAACAAGTAAACCCGGCTCAGCTTTTAATCCACGCAATCTTTCGCCAAGATGGACTGCGACTTCGCCAGCTTTATCTTGGTCGAAGTGCAGTCGACGGGCGATCCATCGCATCACTCGCTCAGCACGACCTTGGCGATCCACCAATCCGACTACGACACCAGCAGCAATAACCATGATTATCACTCCAAAAATCGCAGCCGTTCCGTAAAAAGCGTTTACCCCGCGACCCGGAATCGAAATAATTAACCCGACCCACAAAATGACATTCAGCACCACCGCAGAACCAATTCCGGCAGTCGCCAGTGCAAAACCAGCATCGCGACCTTCGGCACCGGCGAGTGTGATCATTCGAAAACCTAGGGCGTTACTCGCAGCCGAACCACCAGGCACGAGGCTGCCGAGCGACCGAGTAGAAAGTTGAATTCTGAATAATGTCCAAACGCTAACTTTGCTTGCATCTTCACCAAGCGCAACGTGGGTAAGCATTGAATAGAAAAACAGCGCAGCGAATTCAAGAAAAATACCTAACACGAGCCACTCTGTTTTAACTTCGCTAAGTTTCTTCAGTGCATCGCCGAATCCAGGCACAATCGGTATCACAAAGATCCACAAAATCAGAGCGAAAATTGCCCAACGCACCCAACGCAACGAAGCGCGTAACGCAGTAAACCTGAGTCGTTGCGGGACGAAACTCATCTGCCCATATTACGGCTTAATGAAGTCAAATTCAGTACTTTTAAGTATCGTTGAGCAGATGAATAATACTTTATATAACACAGATCTGGTTTTTGCTGCACGTGCGATAGAACTTTCAGATGCGATCGTCGGCAAAGGTGTGCGCACTCTTACCGCAACTGGCGGACCAGACACACAACAAGTTCTTGCATACGATCTCGCGCACGCAGGCGCAGCAGTTGAAACTGCGCGCTCAATGCTTGACTACGGCGCGAAGGGCGAAATAGAAGCAACACTTACTTGCGCATTTGTTGCAGACATGGTGCACGATTTAGTTTCACGATTAATCGGTCGCGAAAAACTTTGGGGCGTAGATTCATCATCACTTGCAGAGTCACATGATTTTGTCCAGAAATATCTTGACCCAAATTTGCTTGCATCACTTGCCAACAAACCTGGCAAAAAATATTTAGATGATGACAACGAAATGGTGCAAGATACTTTTAGAAGTTTCGCCACCAAAGTAGTTGCACCCCATGCCGAACATGTCCACCGAGAAAACCTTGATGTGCCCGAAGAAATTATTTCTGGCCTCGCAGAGATCGGTGCATTTGGTTTGTCGATACCAGTTGAATATGGCGGCTTCAGCGAAGGTGGCGACGGCGAATATATGGCAAGTTGCATCGCCACCGAAGAACTTTCTCGCGCGTCACTTGGCATTGGTGGATCGCTGATCACTCGTCCAGAAATTCTCACTCGCGCGCTCGTCAAAGGCGGCACCGAAGCGCAGAAACATGAGTGGCTACCAAAACTTGCAACTGCAGAAGTGATGGTCGCCGTTGCAGTTACTGAACCCGACTATGGCAGTGATGTTGCGTCAATCAAAACAACAGCAGTAGCGACAAAGCAAGACGGCAAAGATGGCTATCTAATCAATGGCGTAAAAACTTGGTGCACATTTGCGGCTCGTGCAAACGTTTTAATGTTGCTCGCCCGTACCGATCCAGACCGCACAAAATCTCACAAAGGATTAAGTGTGCTGATTGTGCCCAAGCCTCTTGGCGATGCACACGGTTTTGTTTTCAATCAACCTTCAGGCGGCCGAATGGAAGGTCGACCAATTGACACGATCGGTTACCGCGGAATGCACTCATATGAGATCGCACTTGAAAATTGGTGGGTGCCGGCAGATCATCTGATTGGCGAAACTGCCGGACTCGGCAAGGGTTTCTATTATCAGATGGAAGGATTCGAAAACGGTCGCTTACAAACTGCTGCACGTGCGGTTGGCGTGATGCAAGCCGCATACGAAGCAGCGGTTGAATATTCACAGAACCGAAAAACTTTTGGCAACAACATCGCCGAGTATCAATTGATCCAAGTCAAACTTGGACGAATGGCTGTCGTGATTCAAGGCGCTCGCCAATTCAGTTATGCGGTTGCCAAAATGATGGGCAAAGGTGAAGGCGCAATGGAAGCCAGCATGGTTAAGGCTTACGTCTGCAAAGCCGCCGAATGGGTGACGCGTGAAGCGATGCAAATTCATGGCGGATACGGCTACGCCGAAGAATATTCGGTGAGCCGACTTTTCGTTGATGCACGAGTGTTGAGCATTTTTGAAGGCGCGGACGAAACTTTGTGTCTAAAAGTTATTGCGCGACGAATGGTTGAGACCGCAAAAACTAGCTAGTTAGCTAGCGCAATAATTAACTGACGAATTCAATTAAGTCGTGCAGACTTTTAATCCGTTCACAGTCTGCACCGTCGTGAAAACCGTATGGGTCGAGCAAAATAGGCGACAAGCCAGCATTGCGCGCGCCGCCAACATCATTGATATACGAGTCACCGATATATGCAATTCGTTCGCGCGGCACATTCATCACACCAATTGCTTCGTCAAAAATTTCTGGTTCAGGCTTGGCTACCCCGACAACATGCGAGTCGGTCACAATCAAAACCGGAACTCCAGCACCATCGCCTACTTGACAAACATTTTCGTTAGCCAAAGTTCCTGCAATTTGCCCGCTGGCGTTTGAGACAATGCCAATGCGAGTGCCGAGCAAATGCAATCGCCATAAGCCAGCAACTGATTCGTGCAGTGGAAACCGCCACAAAAACGCGGAGAAAACTTTTAGTAGTGCGTGCGCAGCATCGACAACTTTGCTCTCAGCAACGCCAGCCTCGCGCGCGTATGCCTCACGATATGAACTCCATGAGATCCGTTCTATTGAATCTGCTGCTTGCGATGCAGTCGCCGCATCAATTGCCGCCATGCCCGCATAGTGACATCTCACAAGCACTGCGAGATTTGTTGTGCCGCCAAAAGGTTCAAGCACCATGCCAGTCGTCAGCGGATCAGGAACTACGAAAATTCCACCTGCATCAAATAGCAGCGCATCAAAACGCTTAGTCATAATCTTGCGCTCAAAAAATTTGTGTGATCAGTTATTTAGTGCGCTTTAAACCAGCACGACCGCCGCGTGAAATAAATTTCAACGCCATCTTGCGGCTCGCTTCATCAATCATTTCATCCCCGAACATAACTGCGCCTTTGCCTTCGCCTTCGGTCGCTGTTGTGTAGGCATCCAAAATTGCCCA
>CAMATY010000098.1 GCA_945861325.1 Ferrithrix thermotolerans DSM 19514 | reverse complement strand
AGCTTTGGGGCGGTTTTTGACCCAGCGGTTGATCGTGGGTTGTTCATCGTTGCACTGATTGCGATCTTGATTGACAACTCGATGCCGATGTGGTTTGGGCTCACAGTTTTGATCCGCGAAATCACTGTTGCAAGCGCGATGTTGATCGCCACAGCCTTTGGAATGGAGCGTTTCGCAGTGAATATTTGGGGCAAAAGATACACCTTCTTAATGATGTTTGCGGTGCCGTTAATCCTCCTTGGAGAGGCAGACGGAGCAGGCGCCGTCTGGGTCACACGAGGTGGGTGGATTTGCGCAATTCCGGCTTTAGTTGTGTCATATCTGACGGCCATAAATTATGTGCCCCAAATCAGCCAACATTTGCGGTCAGGGCGTGCCCTGCGGCGAGGCTAACTTTGTTGTATGAAGATTCCTGATGATTTGATGTATTCAAAGGATCACGAATGGGTTCGGCTAATCGGTTCGGTCGCCCGAGTCGGAATTACTGACTATGCGCAGGACGCGCTCGGTGATGTTGTATTCGTTCAATTACCCAACGCAGGACAATCGGTTGAGGCTGGATCAAGTTGCAGTGAAGTTGAGAGCACGAAGAGTGTTTCAGATATCTATGTACCAGTCTCAGGAAAAATCATCGCGGTGAACCAAGTCTTAAGCGAGTCGCCAGGATTGATAAATTCTGATCCATACGGGGATGGTTGGATCATGGAAATCGAAGTTGCAGACACAGCCAGCGTCGCAGGTTTGATGAACGCATCGTCTTATAAACAATTGGTTGAAGGTTAGAACACAATGTCGTATGTTTTTTGCAATCAGTGCGGACATAGAAATCCGCCAGGCGCAAATTTTTGCTCGTCGTGTGGAGCAATATTGGATCTTGCCGACGATCGCACCGTTGTAATCGCTCAAATTGATCCAATGCAAGATGCACCTGGTGGTAGCGACAATGCGACAATTCGACTTGGTGATGTCACTGGTCATGGTGTGTTGGTAGTGCGATCTGGAGATATGACTGGCGCAAGGTTCACGCTTTCAAAGCCAACCACTCGAATTGGACGGGGCCCAGATAGTGATATTTTATTTGACGACATCACAGTGTCTCGCAGTCATGCCGAAGTCTTCGTCACTGATGATGGTCTATTTGTTCGTGATCTAGGTTCGCTAAACGGTACTTATGTCAATAGAAATATTATTGAAAAGACCGCTTTAGTGCACGGAGATGAGTTGCAGGTCGGAAAGTTTCGTATGATTTTATTCAGTAAGGCAGATAAAATTTGAAAAATCTCGTGACTAGTGTGCAACAGTGAATACGGCGCGTAACTATCTTTCAATAGGTGAAGTTCTTGCATTGTTGCTCGAAGAGTTCCCCGAAGTAACGATTTCAAAAATTCGTTTTCTTGAGAGTCAAGGATTAATTGAGCCTGAGCGAACTGCATCTGGGTATCGTAAGTTCTCGCAGCCTGAAGTAGATCGACTTAAGTTTATTCTGCGTGAGCAAAGAGAGAATTATCTTCCACTGAAAGTTATTCGAAATAGGCTTGACGGTGATACCAGTGACGGAATGTTACGCAACGATGAAATCACCGCGCCTCGTGGACTAGGCCATATTCCTGCCCCACGCGCAAACAGTCACCCTGCTGGTCAAAATAACGCACGGTCGCCTGAGCCGACTCAGCTTTTTCCATTGTCTGATGACGCTCAGCCATCACAGCCAACCCATGCCCAACAAGCATCCCAGCCGGTGCAGCAAGTGCAACGAAGTTTTAGAGCGATGTCAGTTGTTCCACCTGATCCCATTGATTCGCTTGGGAAACCTGACGACAAAGCAACTGGGGCATTTGATCGTCGAGAGTTTATTGAAGCTGCTTCAATTGATGAATCATTGCTCGTTGAATTAGAGCGTTTTGGAATTCTCCGTCCTCGTCGTGTCGGTAAAACAGAATTGTATGACGAGATCGATATGGAAATTATTCTTACTGCGACGAAATTCATCGCACTTGGTATTGACGCACGCCACCTTAAAGCTTGGCGTCTTGCTGCAGATCAGGAATTATCTTTGTTTGAGACGCGAATAGTACCGATGTTACGCCAACGCAACCCCGAAGCACGTCAAGACGCAATGCGAATGCTGGCTGAGTTAATTGAACAGGGCGGCAAGCTGCGGGCTGCTTTTATCGCAGCCCAAGCCCGCGATCATATTGAAACTCGTTAGGGTCTTTAGAAAGCGAAGGTAGAATAATCCTGTGATTGAGATGGAACTTGAAGGCATTCGACTTGAGGTGCCTACCAATATGCCTGTCCTGATGTTGCGAGAGCAGTCTGGTACGCGTCGAATGATGCCAATTTATATAGGAGCACCAGAAGCGTCATCGATTCACTACGCACTTGAAGGAATAAAATCAAATCGTCCATTGACACATGATTTATTACTTAATGTGGTCGAGCAACTCAATTCTCAACCAGTGAAGCTTGTAATTACAAAAATCATTGAGTCAACGTATTTTGCAGATCTACATTTTCTACATCAGGGGTCGGTGGTAGTTGTGAGTTGTCGGCCCTCGGACGGGGTAGCAGTTGCTGTGAGGTCAGGAATACCTATTTATGCAGAGACAGAACTGTTAAACGAAGTAGGCAAACCAGCACCCGATGAGACATCTGAAGACGCCGAAGAGATCATCGATGATTTCAAACAATTTATAGATTCGATTAGTCCTGAAGATTTTCAGGGTTAATTTCTCTTGACATTTAGTTCTTGAGCCGTAGCCTAGAAATACAGTTGTTTTGAGTTCAATGATCGGGGGCTGCTGGTGACGCAAGATAGTTTCAGTGGTGCACAGGCAGCGCAAATCGCAGGGATAACTTACCGTCAACTTGATTATTGGGCCAGGACAAATTTGATCCGTCCGTCTGCGGTAGATGCAAAGGGAAGTGGATCCCGACGAAGTTATGTCTACAGAGATCTACTTGAACTAAAAGTTATAAAAAATCTTCTTGATGCTGGCATCAAACTTGAGTCGGTCCGCGACGTCTTTATTTATCTCAGAAGTCATGTAGACACCGAAATTGCTGCAGCACACATCGTGATCAGTGGAAAAGCAGTCGTGTTGTGTCAGGGCGATCAGTTAGTCGATGTTGTTCGTAATGGACAAGGTGTACTAAATATTTTACCTCTAGCTGCAGTTAAGAGTGATGTTGATGCAATGATTCTTTCGATTGGGACAACATCAACTAAAACTGCTATTAAAACGACTAGTAATGCTGTTGATGCAATTCAAATTGTTGCGACACAGTAAAAGAAGTGGTTCTGCGGTTATCGCCATTAGATAGTGCGCACCGTGCACTGAACGCAAAAATGGTTGAATTTGGTGGCTGGGATATGCCAGTTTCATACCCAAGTGGCACCGTCACCGAGCATCTGGCTTGCCGTGAAAGTGCCGTCATGTTTGATGTTTCGCATCTCGGCACAGTGCGGGTTGAAGGGTTTTATGCAAAGGCAGCATTGCAAGGCGTGCTAACAAATGACATTGACAAGATCAATGTTGGCAAAGCACAATACACACACTTACTCAACGAAAGCGGTTGTGTTTTAGATGACATCATTGTCTGGTGGGTCGCACCTGACCGATTTGATGTAATGCCCAATGCATCAAATACTGACAGTGTGGTGTCAGCGATTGGTGGTGTTGATGTCACTAGTTCGCGCGCAGTTTTGGCAGTGCAAGGACCAGTCGCAAAAAAGTTGTTAGCAAAAATCAGTGAACAATTTTCGTTGGTATCAAAAAATATGGTGAAGCGAGTAACTTGGCGAAATGTTGAGTGCGTTGTGGCAGGAACTGGTTACACAGGTGAAGATGGTGTTGAGATTTCCGTGCCGAATTCGCACGCGGTCGACCTATGGAATGAGATTCTCTCAATTGGTGTAACTCCTGCAGGGCTTGGAGCTCGTGACACACTTCGGCTTGAGGCAGGTCTGCCACTTCACGGTCATGAACTTTCGCCATCGATAACACCCCTAGAAGCAAATCTCAATTGGGTTGTTGCCTGGGATAAACCTGTCTTTAATGGTCGCGACGCCTTGTTAACTCAGCGAGCAAATGGTGTCGCCAGGTCGCTGGTTGGGATTGCAACAATCGGTCGTCGTCCGCCGCGCGATGGTTGTCGAGTTTTGGTTGACGATTCACAAATCGGTGTAACTACAAGCGGCAACTATGCACCGTCACTTGAACACGGAATCGCGTTAGCACTAGTTGACAGAACAATTAAATTGGGTACAAAAGTTGCAATTGATGTGCGTGGCGCGATGCTCGAGGGTGTGGTTGTAAATCTTCCGTTTATTGCAAAGAAGTAGCAAAAGACTCAAGAGGTTCGCAAGAGCAAATTAAATTACGGTCACCAAATGCAGCGTCAATCCGTGAAACGGGCACGAAATATCCTCGTGCGCGCATTGCTGATATCGGATATGCGGCTTGTGCTTGCGAATATTTTCGGTGCCATTCACCGCATAATTCTTCAACGGTATGCGGAGCATGATGTAATGGCGAATCTTCGTAAGAGATGCGGCCATTTGCGATTTGGGTAATCTCCGAGTGAATTGAAATCATCGCATTGCAGAACCTGTCGAGTTCTTCATTCGTTTCACTTTCGGTTGGCTCAATCATAAAAGTGCCTGCCACTGGAAAACTCATAGTTGGAGCGTGAAAACCATAGTCCATTAATCGTTTTGCAATATCGTCATTTGTCACGCCGGTATGTTTTGTAGTCTCTCTAATATCGATAATGCATTCGTGAGCGACGAAATGATTTTCGCCGCGGTACAAAACTGGATAGAAATCATTGAGTCTTGCGGCCACATAGTTAGCACTCAGAATTGCTTGCATTGTTGCACTACGTAGACCTTGTGCTCCCATTAGTTTTATGTACACCCAAGAAATCGGCAGGATAGATGCAGAACCATATGGTGCTCCTGAAACGGCGCCAACTTTGTGTTCATCAAAACTAGATAGTGGGTGAGCCGGAAGAAATTCAGCAAGATGTTCTTTTACAGCGACAGGTCCGACGCCGGGTCCACCCCCGCCATGCGGAATACAGAATGTCTTATGTAGGTTGAGGTGGCTAACATCGGCACCGAACTCGCCGGGCTTTGCGACGCCAACCAACGCATTTAAATTTGCTCCGTCAAGATAAACCTGTCCACCAAAAGAGTGGATCAGTTCGCAAATTTCTGTGACCTGTTGCTCGAA
>CAMATY010000097.1 GCA_945861325.1 Ferrithrix thermotolerans DSM 19514 | reverse complement strand
AGTGTTAGCTCAACCGAACCGCGGACACCTTGTGTGCGCAGAATTTCTTCCGCCAATTGACGGCATTTCAAAACATCAATTGAGCAATCAGATTGCTCGTCAGCACAGAAAATCTCAATCTCGCCCTCACCGCCGACTTTCCGCGGACCAGTGCGTTTTATGTGAGGCTCAGGCACGATTATTAGCCGTGTTGCCGAGTTTGCTTTCATATGCAGCAACAATGTCGGAAACAATTCGATGTCTTACAACATCGCGAACATCTAAGTGCACAAAAGCCAAGCCATCAATACCTTGGAGGATATTTTCTAAACCGACCAGCCCGCTGCGATTATCAGGAATATCAACCTGTGTCGTGTCACCAGTAACGACCACTTTCGACCCAAAACCAATTCGTGTTAAAAACATTTTAATTTGCTCGGGGGTTGCATTTTGTGCTTCGTCTAAGATTATGAAACTATTATTTAATGTTCGACCGCGCATATATGCAAGAGGCGCTACTTCAACAATTTGCTTTTCAGCAAGTTTCAATGCGCCTTCAGCCCCAACCATGTCATGTAGCGCATCGTAAAGAGGTCGCAAATACGGATCAAGTTTGGCCATCAAATCGCCGGGCAGAAACCCAAGTCGCTCGCCTGCTTCAACTGCGGGTCGCGTGAGAATAATCTTCTGCACTGCTTTGGTCTGAAGCGCCTGAACCGCCATCGCAATTGCCAACCAACTCTTACCGGTTCCTGCAGGACCGAGACCAAATGTGATTACATTTTCCCGGATTGCATCTACATAACGCTTCTGACCAGAAGTTTTCGCTCGCACTGGCCGACCATGACTTAGACGGACAATATCTTCTGTTAAAACCGAAGTCGGATTCTGATTTGATCGAACCATGTCGATACTCCGTGACACGACAACAAGATCAAGATTCTCACCACTCTGCAATAGCCCGCCTAGTTCTTCAAACAACCGTCGAACTAGTTCGCTTTCTTGCCCTGAGATCGAGACTTCGTTCCCCCGAACCGTTATCTGCGTTGACGGAAAGGCTTTTTCTATAAGACGCAAATTAGCGTCGCGCTCGCCCAGCATGGCTGCCATCAAATGCGAACCTGGAACAACCACCGTCGCTACGGCTTCAGAAACGCTCATCTGGATGTAAACACTATCTAATAGAGAAGATTATTCTTTAATGCTATGTAGTACCGTTTTTATGATGTCTGAAACTGATGATAATCGACGATCTATAGTTTTTCGTTTGATTATTGGCTTGTTTGGCATCGGATGTCTCGCAACCACACCTGCCTACGTGCTGTTTGCCCCAACTGAGATCAATGAAATGGTGCAATTTTTATTTACTGCGATTTTTTTTGGGATGCATTTGCTCTTAATAATAACGGTTCTACGAACTGTTCACTGGGCAAACAAAGCGCAAATCGTTGAATACATATCGGACGCTATCTTGATCGCAATTGCCACCTGGTTTTTTCTGTGGAGCTCGGTTTTGAATAAAAACCTTCGAACTTTTGAAAATATCAAAAATTTCAACTTTTTTCTGCCACTCATAATTGTCTTTTTTGTAGTTTTGGTTTGGTTGATCTTTGCCGTAAAGATAGGCATTAGTCATCACGGCACTATTATTTGGATTGTCGCGGCACTGATGACATCACTGCTCATCGGCAACTCAGTACTGGTGCTCGACTTTTCGGATGCTTATCAGTTCTCGTTAAAAACTGTGGATTTTCCTTTTATTTTTTCTCTGTCCCTATTAATTCTGATATGCATTATCTCTGCGATGAGCAAATATAAAAAATTACTTTTTTCAAAAATCGTTCTGCATCCAAGATCAGGTAACTACAACCGAGTGTTTTTACTTACTGCAACAATTGTCCCTTCGTTCCTTATTTATCTAATGACGACCCAAGATCAAACTTCAAACTCTTTTAGTGTTCAAGTCAGCAGAGTTTCTTTGATTGCATTGTTTACTGCAATCACCGTTCGCATAATTTTCGCTTTTCGATCAGTCTCAGCGAACCAACAAGCATCAATAAACGCAAGCAAATTAGACAAACTTACCAACCTTGCGAATCGATCTCTAATTCTCGAACAACTATCTGTTGCTATTGAAGTCTCATCAGCAACCGGTTGCATGCCGACGGTCTTAATAATTGATATTGATCGTTTCAAAAATATTAATGAGAGCCATGGACATACGATTGGAGATGAACTATTGATAGCGATCGCGCAACGTATTAGCGCGTCAATAACTGATCGCGGACTAGTTGGCAGACTTTTTGGAGATGAGTTTGTAGTTCTCGATGTGAAGACCAAAACCGCCATTGAGTCAGTCGTTTTAGCGGATCAAATTCTTGCGCTATTGCTCGCTCCATTTACCTTGAGTCACGGCGATGTTTTAATTTCTGCCAGCATTGGAGTGGCAACATACCGCCCCGCTCAAACGAGATCGAGCGCCGATCTTTTGAGCAACGCTGACACCGCCAAATATTGGGCCAAAGATGCAGGCCGAAACTGTGTTGCTATTTTTGACGAGTTAATGCATCAGCGTGCCAAGCAGCGGTTGGCGACTGAGACTGCGCTCTATCGCGCGCTAGAACGCCGCGAGTTACGACTTGTGCATCAACCAATAATTGATATTGATTTAGGTGATGTGACTGGGTTCGAAGCATTGATGCGCTGGACAACACAAGACGGAACAGTAATTCCACCCACCGAATTTATTCCGATAGCCGAAGACACAGGAATAATTGTTCCTATTGGTGGCTGGGCATTGTTAGAAGCACTGATTCATTTACGAAATTGGATCAACGAGGAAATTTGCGCACCCGATGCAACAATGTCGGTAAACGTCTCGTCGCGCCAATTACATGATCCAAATTTCATTGCCGTCGTCAACGAGGCTCTGACTCGCTCAAATATGCCAGCCGAACAACTTTGGCTCGAAGTAACTGAAAGCATGATGATTACTCAGCCGGATCAAGCACTCAAAACTCTTCGAGAGTTATCATCGCTTGGGGTTCGTATTGCGATTGACGATTTCGGAACGGGCTATTCATCTTTATCTTTCCTGCAACGATTCCCAATTCATCGCCTAAAGATTGATAAATCTTTCGTGAGTAGTTTGGCGACCGATAACAGTGCGCGCACTCTCGTCAAAACAATAATTGTGATGGCGCAATCGCTTGGTTTGGATGTCGTTGCCGAAGGCGTTGAAACTGTTCAGCAACTGCACGCACTTGGCGATTTGCAATGTAGCCAAGCACAGGGATATTTGATTAGTCATCCTGTTGAACCACACGATATGGCTGCAACGCTTGTTGATTTAAGTAAAATTGGAAAATGGCCGCGCCTTCGCCCCGTTAACTAATTGGGGTTTCCTAAAGCCAATTTCTAAGGTTGGGAGATGTGGCAGGCTTCAATGTATGAGCACAAAAAAGATCGCTAAAGAATTATCACTTGACTCTGCAGAATTTAGAGTGCGTCAGGCTGGTGAATGGCTCGGGCTTGAGGACGGATTGATCGAAACGATTATTGCTCCGCGACGCGTGCTGGAAGTTTCAATTCCGTTTCGACGCGACAATGGAAATCGTGATCACCTTGTCGGCTGGCGAGTGCATCACAACACAACTCGAGGCCCCGCCAAAGGCGGAATTCGTTATCACCCAGGAGTAACTCGTGATGAGGTTGTGGCACTTGCAATTGGTATGTCGCTGAAAACCGCAATCATGAACCTGCCCCTTGGCGGTGCGAAAGGTGGCATCGCAATTGATCCGAAGGTTTTGTCTATTGGCGAACTTGAGCGAATTACACGTCGTTATGTTTCGGAGTTGATTCCTTTTCTTGGACCAGACAAAGATGTCCCAGCGCCGGACGTTGGAACGAATTCTCAAGTAATGGCATGGATTCTGGACCAATACTCCGCCAGTGTCGGACATATTGTTCCAGGAGTTGTAACTGGTAAACCGATTGAACTTGGTGGATCACTTGGCCGCGAATCGGCTACGGGTCGAGGCGTTGTCGAAGCCGCTTCTCTGGCTTGCGAAAAAATTGGTATGTCGCTCAGCGGCTCGCGAATAGCGATTCAAGGATACGGTCAAGTGGGGGCTTGGGCGGCAAGATTGGCCGATGCACGTGGAGCGAAAATTGTTGCTCTCGCCGATGCTGGTGGTTCAATTCATAAATCGAACGGAATAGATATCGCATCTGTTGATCGTAAAATTCGCGAAGGCGCAAAAAGCGTAATCGAAACTGGTGCAGGTGAGTTGATAGGCAAGGGACTCAAAGGCGCATCGAGCATTTTCGAAATAGATTGCGACATGCTTATGCCTTGCGCTCTCGGTGATGCCGTTGATGAACACATCGCCAACGAGATCAAGGCTCGACTTGTTGTTGAGGGGGCAAACGGCCCGTTAACTCCCAAGGCTGACGAAGTTTTGCAAAGTCGCAACATTATTGTCGTGCCAGATGTTTACGCCAACGCAGGTGGAGTCACCTGTAGCTATTTAGAGCAATGCCAAAACTTTGCTCACTTAAGTTGGAACGAAGACGAGGTCAACGAAAAAGTGATATCGCTGATGCAAGGAGCGTTCAATCGGCTTCACTCATTTTCGACCGAAAATAAACTTGCTTATCGATTAGCGGCATCAGTATTAGGAGTAAAAACGATTGCTGATTCGCATCGTATGCGTGGCTTGCATCCTTAAATCTAAAAAGGCTCTTTAAGACACAATCTCAAGAATTGCGCCAGCCTTATTTTCGAAACGAACTTCAGCGAACTTTCCCCAATTACGATTCTTCGCAACTGCAAAATCGGCGACCACCCAACGAACCCCGTAATCAAGCAAAGCAGAGCGACTCTGCTCCGAAGGTTCGTCAACAAAACTATCGACAAGGTCGACACGCGTTGCTAGCTCTGACTCAAGACCAGAAATGGTAACGATCGTCCATACACCCTCGCTAAGCATTCGTCGACCGCTTATCGCTGAGGTTAGATTCCATAAAGCCTGACACTCTGATGGCAGATCTGTTGACACCGAGCAATATCTATTGGTCGCCACGAGATCAGACGACTCCGAATTATTTCGTAACCACAACAACAGGTTTCTGTACGCAGGCGATCCACTAATAACATCTGCGTTGGCGAATCGGACATTGTCAGCCGCCCATACGCCTTTATTGAAAAACTCACCAGAGTTGGCATAATACGAACCAGCAGAAGACACGATGAATAAAATCACCAAAAACTGTG
>CAMATY010000096.1 GCA_945861325.1 Ferrithrix thermotolerans DSM 19514 | reverse complement strand
AAAGTGATTCGCGATACTCGCCGGTCTTTGGATCAACGATGTAAACAGCAGCACCAGCGGTACCGAAATAAACTTTTTTGCCCGAAGGTTGCATGTCGTATTTTGGATCTTGTCCGTAAAGAGTGAAGTTGCGCGCGGCAATCGAGAGTGTGTGTTCGATCAAACTACGCGGAAACAACAATCGACCTTCTGGTGAGAGTGTGCAACCCAATGGAAGCAACGCGTCAAGGCATGTTGGTATCGCATCTGCAAGGCCGATATTTTCTAAAACATCAATCGCAGCATTATGAATTTTCAAAACCTCAGCATCGGTTAGCGGCTTGTAGCGCCCGCTCTCCATGCCTGGATTCACTGGGCGAATGTCGAGTGCGAGTGGTGCGGCTCGAAGTGCGCGACGAGCGCCTGGTCCACCGCGACGGTTTGGTTGTTGAGAACTGGTCATTTGGTAATCCTATTCATTTCTTTGATGTTACGACTTGACGCGCAAACTTTTTGGGTCATAGAACGGGTCAAGCGATGCTGTGGCGCTGACGCGCTCGCCTGCAACTTCAATTTCGTAAGTCGCGTCTGTGACAAATTTCTTATCGGCGATACCATTTTTATTGGCAGCATAGCCCATGCCCAATGAAGCATTCACCGTGTGGCCAAACATGCCCGAAGTGATGCTTCCAACGAGTTCGCCATCGCGCCAAATTGGTTCATTGTGATATAGCAAACGCTCTGGGTCGGCAAGCGAAAACTGAACCATGCGCTTATTCAGCCCAGATTCCTTCTGCTTGGCGAGTGCATCACGACCGATGAATCCGCCTTGTTTGCCGATAGCGACGACAAAGCCCAGCCCAGCCTCAAGTGGAGTGTCATCGGGCGAAACATCGTGGCCCCAGTGGCGGTAACCCTTTTCGGTGCGCAGCGAATTGAGTGCGTGATACCCAGCGTGGCGCAAACCGAAATCTTTGCCAGCATCAGTGATCGCATCGAATACGCTCATCGCGAACTCTGTTGGAATGTAAAGCTCCCAGCCCAGTTCACCGACATATGTGATGCGGTTGGCACGGACTCGCGCATATGCCAAGTCGATAATTTTCGATGTGCCAAATGCGAATGCTTCATTTGACAAGTCGTCTGGCGTTAGCGACGAAAGTAGCGCACGCGAGTTTGGTCCCATCACGCTCAACACGGCCTGCCCCGAAGAAACATCGATCGCCATTGCCCGAGCCGTCGCCGGAATGTGATCGCGTAGCCAAGCAAAATCACGAACTTGCGTGGCTGCGGCTGTGACGATTAAATACGAGTCAAGTGCTTGGCGGGTAACTGTGAGGTCGGCTTCGATGCCACCTCGCTCGTTTAGCCATTGTGTGTAGACGATTTTGCCAACAGCGACATCAACTTCGTTGGCACAAATTTGATTGAGTACCGACATCGCGTCTGGGCCTTGCAAAATGAATTTTCCAAACGACGACTGGTCAAACAAACCAACTGCACTGCGTACCGCGTGATGCTCTTGTGCGCTGTAGCCAAACCAGTTCTGCTTGCCATATGTATAGACATATTCAGGCTTCACACCACTCGGGGCAAACCAGTTCGTGCGCTCCCAGCCGGCGACTTCGCCGAAGCAGGCGCCACGCTCGGCGAGACGGTCGTGTAACACAGACTTGCGAACTCCGCGTGCCGTTTCTGGTTGACGAAACGGCCAGTGCATTGCATAAAGCAAACCCAGTGTTTCAACCGTTCGGTCGTGCAGATATTTTTTGTTTCGCTGATACGGCATTGAGCGACGAACGTCCACGTCCCACAAATCCATTGGCGGGCGACCGTCGAGAATCCAGTCGGCGAGAACTTTGCCAGCACCACCCGAAGACTGAATGCCGATCGAGTTAAAACCTGCTGCCACGAAAAGGTTTTCAACATCTGGTGACTCGCCGAGCAAATAGCGATCGTCTGGAGTAAACGATTCTGGACCATTAAAAAATAATCTGATGCCAGTTTTGGCAAGCAACGGCATGCGATGTGTTGCGGCTGCTACCAACGGTTCGATGTGTTCAAAATCTTCTGGTAGCGATGTGAAAGAGAAATCTTCAGAGATTCCTTTCATACCCCAAGGTTTAGCAACTGGCTCAAACCAGCCGACCAAAAGTTTGCCCGCATCTTCTTTGAAATACCCGCAACCATCGGGGTCGCGAAGTACCGGCATGTTCGGAGAAATGTCTGGCACCGCTTCGGTAACGATATAAAAATGTTCTGCTGCGTGCAGGGGCACGATTGCTCCTGCGGCATCGCCAAGTTCGCGGGCCCACATGCCTGCACAGTTGACAACAAACTCTGCGCGAATTTGTGTCTTTTCATCGCTTCCATCGCCCTTTGTTGTTTTTACGCCGACTGCACGTCCATCTTCGACAATTATCGAGTCGACTTTGATGTTCTCAATTATCTTTACGCCCAGTGCTCGCGCACCCTTGGCAAGTGCTTGTGTCGTATCTATTGGGTTAACCACGCCGTCATTTGGCAAGTGCACGCCGCCAACCAGATCGTCAACTCTTGCAAGTGGCAGAAGCTCGGCAATTTCTTTGGGTGAAATTATGTTGACGTCTAAACCAAAAACTCGAGCCATCGATGCACCGCGTTTTAGTTCTTCAAATCTTTCATGGTTCGGCGCGACTGCAACCGAGCCACGTTGTTGAAACCCAGTTGCTTGACCAGTCTCGGCCTCGAGAGTCTTAAATAAATTAGTCGTGTACTGAGCGAGACGAGTCAGGTTATGCGTTGCCCGCAATTGGCCGACAAGTCCGGCAGCGTGCCAAGTTGTGCCACAAGTGAGTTGCTTTCGCTCAAGCAACACGACGTCTGTACAACCGCGAAGTGCGAGGTGATAGGCAACGCTGCACCCGACTATGCCACCGCCAACTATTACGACGCGCGCATGTTTAGGGATATCAGCCATTTTGTTCCTTTATATTTGAGATTCTTTGAGGATTGTTTGAAAATTTGTCAACTAGTTGGGGGATTCTTTAGCATCGTCAACGCTACAGTTTGGCACTGAAATTTGAAAAACGAGAACACGAGCAGATTGGTTTTATGCAATGAGTGAGAGAGCAAAAATCGTAATTATTGGTGGAGGAATTGCGGGCTGCAGTGCCCTCTATCACCTAGCCAAAATGGGCTGCACCGATGTTTTGTTGCTCGAACGAGACGAACTGACATCTGGTTCTACATGGCACGCTGCTGGCAACGTGCCGACATATTCAACAAGTTGGAGCGTAATGCAAGTTCAGAAATACAGCGCGGCGTTGTATCGCGAACTTGCAACTGATAAAGATTTTCCGATTAGTTATCACGTCACGGGTTCTGTTCGCCTCGCGCACAGTGAAGAACGCATGGCCGAGTTTCGCCACGTTAAGAGCATGGCGCGTGCCAACAATATGGAGTACGACATGCTCACTCCAGCAGATCTTGTTGACCGATATCCGCTAATTAAGACCCACGATTTACTCGGCGCACTTTGGGATCCACTAGATGGCGATATTGACCCTTCGCAAGTTACTCAGGCGATGGCTCGTGCAGCGCGAGCACTCGGTGCGCGTGTTCGACGCAACGAGCGCGTGACTGCATTGCGTCAGCACAAGAATTATGAATGGACAGTTACGACTAACGCTGCTGGTGTTGAAACAGAGATTGATTGCGAAATTGTTATCAACGCTGCTGGTTATCGCGCAGGTGAAGTCATGCAACTTATTGGCCGACATCTGCCGATCATGACAATGGCGCATCAATATTTAATTACTGAAGAGATTGACGAACTTGCAGCGCGAAGCGAACCGTTGCCGTTGTTGCGTGACCCGGATACCTCCTATTATTTGCGTCAAGAACGAAATGGTTTCATTCTCGGACCATATGAGTGGCAAGCAACGCCGATGTGGTTAAACGGAATTCCAGATCAATTCGCAAATCAGTTGTGGCCAGACGAACTTGAGCGACTTGAAAAGCAAATTCTTGATGCAGGCGAGCGAGTTCCAGTTTTGGCAGATGCAGGTATCGCGCGTGTCGTCAACGGACCAATCCCGTATGCGCCAGACGGCAATCCATATCTTGGGCCTGAGCGTGGCATGCGAAATTTCTTTCATTGCAACACATTTAGCTTTGGTATCGCTCAAGGTGGCGGAGCCGGCAAAGCAATTGCGGAGTGGATTCTTGATGGTCGCCCAGAATTTGATTTGTGGGCAATCGACCGCCGTCGTTACAAGGCATATGCAACAACGCAATACACGGTTGATAAAGCAGTTGAGGTTTATCAAAACGAATACGCGATGGGTTTCCCTTTTGAAGAACGACCAGCAGGACGACCTGCGTACATGTCACCGTTATATGAGCAACTAAAGAAAAAGGGTGCGGCCTATGGTGCTCGTGGCGGCTGGGAGCGACCAACTTATTTTGATCCAAAGAACGAAGTCAAAGATCACTCACTGTCATTTTTTAGACGAAACGGCTGGCGCACAGTTGTTGCAAAAGAAGTGCACGCGGCGCGCAACGGTGTTGCAGTTCTTGACTTGCCGGGCTTTACAAAAATCGAAGTCAAAGGTGCCGGAGCGTTCGCATACCTTGACAATCTGCTGTGCACGAAATTACCGAAGGTTGGCAGAATAAGTCTTGTTTACGCGTTGTTGCCAGACGGCAAAGTGTTGAGCGAGTTCACAGTCGTGCGAGTCGCCGAAGATAGTTTTTATCTCGTTGGCGCTGCTGGTTCTGAATGGCACGATCTTGACGTTCTTGAGATGGCGTTGCCAACTGATGGTTCTGTGACTCTGAAAAATGTCACCGCAGATTACGGCTCAATTATTTTGGTTGGTCCGCGATCGCGCAATGTTCTTTCGAAAGTCACGACAACGCCGATCGATAACGATTCTTTCAAATGGTTGTCGGCGCAGATGATTGATACTGCAGTCGGTCCAGTTCGTGCCTTGCGTGTTAACTATGTCGGTGAACTCGGCTGGGAGTTGCACGCATCGAACGACCAAATGGTTGCGCTTTATGATGCAATTTGGAAAGCCGGCGAGAAGTTTCAAATCGCCGACATGGGCATTTATGCAGTCGACAGTTTGCGTCTTGACAAGTGTTATCGCGGATGGAAGGCCGACCTCGAAATCGGTTTTTCGCCCTTTGATGCATCGCTAGATCGCTTTGTCGATCTCACAAAACCATCGTTTGTCGGCCGCGATGCACTGATCGCCGAAAAGGCTCGCGGTTCGGCGTATCGATTTGT
>CAMATY010000095.1 GCA_945861325.1 Ferrithrix thermotolerans DSM 19514 | reverse complement strand
AGTTTCAATCAATGGTCGGGTCACCTCGCCAGGTTGTTTAACAGCGATACCATCGGCAAGAGTTGGCACAGCGCCACTCGGGGCGGTGCCGTAAATATATGGAGCACACGACGAAACTTGCACGCCGATAATTCGCACATCAGGGCGTTGTTGCTTAATCGCCAGTGCCACGCCAGAAAGCAATCCACCACCACCAAGTGGAATAATCACTTGTGCTAGGTCTGGAATATCTTCTAGTAACTCAAGACCGAGTGTGCCTTGACCTGCGACCACATCTACATCGTCATACGGATGACAAAATTCCATATTTGTTTCAAGTGCCCGTGCTTTTGCGGCAGCAACGGCGGTGTCAACACTTTCGCCCCCATCTAGAACTATTCCGCCGTAACCCTTGCAAGCATTCACTTTTGAAAGTGATGCACCAAGTGGGATAAATATTTCAGATTTAACTCCGAAGTAATTTGCGGCAAATGCGAGTCCTTGAGCGTGGTTACCAGCACTTCCCGCAACAACGCCGTTTTTCGCACGATCCCCAAGTTGATGTAATTTATTTATCGCCCCACGAATTTTAAAAGCCCCAGTTCGTTGCAAATTTTCTGCCTTCAAGATAACTTTTCCACCAAATTGTTGAGATAAATATGCTGAAGGTGTTACTGGTGTGTGCTCAACAACGCAACGCCCAACCTCTCTGGCCGCACGAATTGCGTCTAAGTCGATTCCAAGATTGTCGTTAGTCATTTAGAACCACGCTATTACGCTAGGCGGGTTTCTGAATCATCATTACAGTTAAGATTATTCTCAATGGAGCCGCAACCTAGCGATCAATATATTGCGACTATTTCAGTCGTCGTACCCGTGTATCAAGGCGAAAAAACCATAACCAAATTAGTCAACGAACTCGCTGGTTATACAAAGCCATCCGTTACTGGTTCTTGGTTGAAATATGTTGTAAGCGAAGTCTTACTGGTTCATGATTTTGGACCAGATAACTCGGCTGAAGTAATCAAAAATTTGAGCGATCAACATGAATGGATTCGTCCCGTCTGGTTGTCGCGGAATTTTGGTCAACATGCAGCAACTTTGGCAGGCATGTCTTCAAGTGTTGCCGAGTGGACCGTCACACTTGACGAAGATGGGCAACATGATCCAAAAAATATCGCAAAACTATTGGACACCGCTATACAACAAAACTCACAATTGGTTTATGGAAAGTTTGACGGCGGTGCACCTCATTCGCGCTGGAGGAACTCTTTTTCAGCTACTGCCAAGTGGCTGTACACAAAAATTCTTTACCCAGGGGATGGGGAATTTTTCAGTAGTTTCAGATTGATGTCTGGAGAAATTGGTAGAAGCGTAGGAGCATACGCGGGATCAGGTGTTTATCTGGATGTTGCATTGACTTGGGTTGTTGATCGCTCGGTCACCTGCCAGATTCAACCCCGTGCCGAATACCCTCGCCAAACTGGATTCACATTTCGCCGATTGTTGAGTCACTTTTTACGACTTGTGCTTAGTTCGGGAACGCGCCCACTTCGATTCGTAAGTTTTATCGGGCTGGCTTCGCTCGTGGTTGGCTTGAGTTATGCAAGTTATGCTCTTTACGGGAAGATTGCACACGGTTATTCGGTTGAAGGTTGGACAACCGTAATAGTTTTTGTAACAACTGGAACTGGAGCAATTCTATTTTCGTTAGGAATTCTTGCCGAGTATCTTGGCGTAATCGTTCGTAACGCAATTGGGCGACCCTTATATTTAATTCGATCAAGTCCGTTTAATGATGCAATTTCTCGAACACGGAAAAGTAACCAGTCTCGACAATGAAAGTTTGGGTAGTTGGTCGCGGAGGTTTGTTGGGCGGTGGCGTTGAAATAGAAAGTAAATCATTCGGTGAAATATTTGTGCCCACCGAAAACTTCATATGGTCTGACAGCACCAAATTACGACAGCAGTTCAGCGACAGCTGCAGGCAATTTTCTCGGACAGTCGGTTTACAACCTTGGACGATCATGTGGTGCGCTGGCAAAGGAACCCTGTCAAGTAGCAACGAACAAATGGATATTGAGACGCTTGAGTTTAAGGAGTTTTTAAACACTGTCAGTAAAGACTTTGACGAAGATGCACTGAAGCGCGGATCAATATTTTTTGCTTCAACTGCCGGTGGTGTTTATGCACGCAGCGAAAATCCTCCATTTACGGAGAACACGACCCCACAGCCCGATAGCGCCTATGGCTCGGCCAAACTTCGTCAGGAAGGGATGCTTTTGGATTTTTCTGAAAGTTACGGCACGCTGGTTGTTATAGGAAGAATTTCTAACCTATATGGAGCCAATCAAGATTTTTCAAAAAATCAAGGTCTCATATCAACGATCTGTGATTCGATTCTGCGCCGACAACCGATCAATCTTTTCGTACCCCTTGAGACGTCTCGAAACTATATTCACCTTTCAGATGCCGCCAAAATCATTGTTAATACGATGAGACTTGTTTCTGGTCAAGGTACTACTAATAGTAAGTATCTGAAACTAATCGTGGCAGATGAAAACTTGACTGTCGGAAATATTTTAAGCGTGGCCAAGAGCGTACTTCGAATTAAACCCTTGGTAACTGTTTCAACAAAGTCGAAGCATAACGAGCAGCCACGCGTTATCAGTTTCAGGTCTGTGATCCTGACTAGTGCTGACTCGTTTTCAAAGATTCAATTCAATGTTGGAATCAAATGCGTAATGCAAGTACTGCGATCAGATTTCATGCGCAATGGATGGCGGACAACCAGCAGTCGCAACTAGCGAAATTTTAAAATAATTACTTCATTATTTTCAAAAACAACTTTGGCAAAAGGTTGCCATGTCTTGGGCATCTGCTTTGATTTGTCAACAACGAACCAAGTGATTTTCAATTTTTGCATATATTCGCCAGATGCTCTATCTGGTCTCTGAGCAAATCGATGGCTCATTGCAATTCGTTCATTTAACCAAATTGGGGCGATGTTTTGAATAGTAAATATTCCTTCGCCAGCAATCGGAAGTGGCACCCTGCTCACTTTGGTATAGACAATGCCAACATTCCCCCAGGCGTCACCCTCAACGAGTACTCGCCGCCTACTTATTGCTGAAATCGCCAGGTTGGAACTTGGAAAAGCAGCAGTGGTGAAGAAGTCCCTGATTTCTGCACCAGCGATGAAATTTGTGGCAACTAGGTCATCTCGTCTTGAACTCCGATGCAACCAAAGCATTGCATCTCTAAATGCGTAACTTGTTGTCGGTTTGCCCGGCTCGGCGAAATCTCTGCCAATTTGAATATCAACTAAAGCGCGCACTTGAGTTCGAGTTGCATATCCAACTCCAAGGCCCAGGCTGCAGAATACTGTGGCGATCACGAACAATGATTTAAGCGACTCAAAAAATTTAGTCCTGAAATTTTCATTTGAGAATCGATTTCGAAACAACCAAGCAGCAAAAATGACACAAATCAAGGGAACAATAACGGCATATTCGGCAATTTGTAATGCATTAAATTTTGTCAAATGTTTCCAATTAATTGCAGTGGATGAAACTTGTAGCAAGCTTCCAAGTAAGAAAAACGGGACCGCTAACTTCCATCGGAATCGTCTTAAGTTGTTTTGGTTTGACCAATGGATCATAAACAGAATCGCGATTGGGACTGGCATTAGAACTAGCCCGGGAGACGCAAAAGTTACTGCAAGACTCCAAATTGAAGCTCGGTACAAAAAAAATGATGGAATTGCACCAAGTGATATTCCATAAAAGAACCAGACAATTGGCCTCACCAAGATTTTGTTCAACATCGGCAGGGCAACAAACCGTGCTGCGAAAAACGCAATAATAAGTAGTGCACCGCGCCAAGATTTGATGAATCTAAGCGAGAAATCAACTACTGAGACCGAATATTCGCTTGGCGTGAGAAACAAAAAATAGACAAGCAGCATTGAAGTGGTTGTGACAAGCGTGAGTTTAAGATCCGCATTGAAATTTGATTGCAGAATTTTTTTGTGTTGTAGTGATCGTCCGACGAGCCACCCCCATAAGCCGAGTAGAAGTACGACACCGTGGGGCCCGTTGGAGAGGATTGCCGCCGCGCCAATCAAAGGAAAGATTATTGGTGCAAAACGAAGTGGCAATTTGCTGTGAACTATCAAAGCAAAAGCAAATGCAGTTACCCATACCAACCATGATGTTGCGTCTGGACTTGAATCAGCGAGAATCGCGTACGGTTGGTCGAGCGAAATTGTGCCATACAGTAACAGAACGCTAGTTAATGCCGTCCGGCGATTGTTCGACAGATAGTAAGTAATTGACCAAATAATTGATCCAACGCAAAGACAATCCAGGAGTGCTGACAGGCCACTGTCAAACAGAACCATTGGTGCTAGACCCGCAAGGCGAGTGATAAGTCCAAAGACAGCGAATGAAAACCAGTGGTATCTCAGCGGGTGTCCAAATAGTGGAATATTCTCGTTTGGGCCCCAATCAACAATCGAGTTTGACCAGGCTTCACGGGGAATCGATTCAGAACCTTCAGCAAAGATATATGGAGCGGCAACTTTTGTCGTCAATGCGATTAGCACAAAGCCAAGTACTACCGTTATCCAAATTTTCAGATAGCTGAAATTACTTGACCATTTGACGAACTCGCTAGCTAGCGACTGTTTTCTAGATACGGCAAGATATGCAAAAATGATTGCTGGTATCAACATTACGGGCGCATTTAAATAGAATCCAAAAAAAATTGCGAACATTACAACTGCTGTTTCGCCGACTGAAAACTTCAGTCGGCCATATTTTACTAGTTGCCGAACTTTGCTACTTAAAAGTGATGTGTGAACAATAATAATTGGGATCACGCCACCAAAAATCCCAAAGCCATAGGGTCGCAAAATAAGTTGGATTCCAGCACATAAAATAAATCCGATCGCTAAACCCATTCCGATTGCTTCTGGAAATAAAATATCTCGATGTTCGCGGAGCAACAACAGCCAAAAAACAAGACCAGTACTTGAAATTGCAATTATTACAAGACTTGTTCGGATACTAGTTAGTAGGTTGACATCAGAGAGAATTAACAGTGTGCAAATTGCGACAGCAATTGTTAAATGACAAAGAATTGAATTTAAACCCGACGACGAACTGTTGTTGATCAATGAGGGCTCACCGCGGTTTGTGTGACTAGCCATGCTAAAAAATTAGCAGATGATTACTTGAGTTCAGTCAAACGAAATAATGATGTAAGAAGAATTTGAATAGCGAACAGTGCCAAATTGTCGCCAGTCTTT
>CAMATY010000094.1 GCA_945861325.1 Ferrithrix thermotolerans DSM 19514 | reverse complement strand
AGTCATGTTGGCTTCCATTGCGTCAGCGATGTCATTAATCGCTTTTTGACGGATAGATGGCGTTGAGTGCTTCCATGATTCAAATGCATCGGCCGCTGCCTTCATCGCTGAGTCAACATCTGCTGGGCCTGACAATGCCGCAGTTGCGTATTGCTTGCCAGTTACTGGGTCGATGACCGGTGTTGTGCGGCCGTCTTGTGCTGCGACTTATTTGCCGTTGATGTAGTTATTGAAAGTTTTCATACTGAAACATTAGCCCCGGAACATTAGCCCCGGAACATTAGCCCCGGAACATTAGCCCCGTTCACTAATCAGTGCTGAGTATTTGTCCTGGGCTAATTCTGCGGTGAGACCAAACGATCTACCTATTTGCTCCCAAGTCGCGCCTAATGCACGCGCTTGCGTGAAGGCAGCCAAAATTTCTTCATCGCTGATTCCCTGTGCAACTTCGGCGTGCATTATCAGTGACTCTTCATGCGAGAGCGGTCGCGCATTGTCAATATCAAAGCTTTCACACGCTTCAGCGAGTTTGTCAGCATGAATAATGATTTCAGCAATTGACTTTTTCATATCTATAATCCCTACTTTAGGTACTTTTTCCGAGCTTGCATAGCGTGAATAATCAGAAAGCCATTTTCTGAACGAATCAGTGCGATTTCAATCAGATTACCGTGGCGGTTTGGTCCTATGAGCATCACAATGTCGTCATCGGTGACCTCAAGAATCGCATTGCGAAACGCATGGAGTATGTCTTCGTCAGCAATGCCATGTTTCCGTGCGCTTGCTAAAATTCTCGCATTCACTAACCGCTGATGTGTGCGACCTAAATCTGTTTTGGCTCGCTAGTTATTTCGTGGGAATGAGATGAATAGCTCGACCACACGAGCTACTACGACTATCGCGATGCGGCACGAGAAACTCTATTGAGTTGTCAATGTACATGCCGGGTTTAATGGTCTAAAAAGTTAACCAACTGTTCATTCAAAAATTGGGGTTTGAGTTATCTCAATAGTTATTGAGATAACTATCGTGGGGATGTGGAATATGAAAAGCTTCTAGCGTCAAGGCATGCGGCGCTTGGTGACGAAGTTCGGCTGAGCATCGTCAAATTTGTCAGCGAGTCAGATCGCACCGTCAACGAAATTCGTGAGTATCTCGAAATCGTCTCGCCGTTGTTGGCACATCATCTAGATGTTCTTGAAAGCGTCGGTCTGATTTCTCGTAGCAAGTCCGCAGTTGATGCCCGCAAACGCTTTGTATCAGTACGGCACGAAAATTTGCCGCAGTTTGAGTCGCCGAAAATTCCGAAGCGGGTGGTCTTCGTGTGCACCGAAAATATCGCTCGCTCGCAACTTGCAAGTGCGATTTGGCATGGTCTCATTGGAGAAAATGCTTCGTGTGGCGGCACAAAACCAGGTGAAACTATCCACGCATTAACAATCGAGTCAGCCGAACAAAACGGTTTCAAAATCAAGAGCCGAAAACCTCGTCAAGTCAGCACAAGAGATCTTGAAAAGTCAACAGTGATTACAGTGTGCGACTCGGCATATGCCGAACTCGGTGCAAGCAATGTTGACGCGCATTGGTCGATTCTAGATCCGGTGCAGGCTGGTACAAAGAGCGCATTCAACAAAACGATCAAACAACTTGAACAACGAATTCAATTGTTTAAAGGAGCAATTAAATGAACACAGCAATCGAGAGAGACATAAATATTGATTCGAATGAAATAGTCAAAAACTCAACACGACATTTGTCTCGAAAGTTCGCCGGCATTTACGATGAGGCTTATATTCGCCCAATCGTTGTCGAGTCGTATAGAAGTTTTGCGAGCGCGAAAGTTCAAACATTCGTGGCTGTCTTTACGACGCGTTTCGCTGAAGATCGTCTAAGAGCCCTCGCCAAAATAGACGGAAAAATTCGCAACGCGATGCCGTCCGTGTTGTTTGTCTGTGTGCACAATGCGGGACGGTCGCAAATGGCCGCAGGCTGGGTGCGTCACCTCGCGCAAGACCGCGTTGAGGTTTATTCGGGTGGTTCAGACCCAGGCAAACAACTCAACCTCGCGGTAGTTGAAGCGATGAACGAAGTTGGCATCGACATCTCAAACGAATTCCCGAAACCGTTTGTCACCGAAATAGTCAAAGCAGCCGACGCGGTTATCACGATGGGTTGTGGCGATACATGCCCAATATTTCCGGGCAAGCGCTACGAAGATTGGGCACTTGAAGACCCTGCGGGACGTGGCATTGAAGCGGTGCGACCGATTCGCGACGAGATTCGTCGCCGTGTAGTAGAACTACTCAACGACCTCGGCATCGAAACGAAATAAAACCATGCAACCCACGAATCTCACTAAACGACTCTTCGCCGAAGCACTCGGCACCGCACTACTGATCATTTCGGTCGTTGGTTCTGGAATCATGGCGACGAACCTCACCGACGATGTCGCGCTACAACTTCTCGCCAACGCCGGCGCGACAGTTGGCGCACTTATCGCACTGATCTTGATGTTTGGTCCGATTTCTGGCGCGCACTTCAACCCGGTCGTCACTGCGGCAACTTGCATTTTTGACGCGCGACCGTGGCGCGAGTTGGCGCCGTATGCAGTGAGCCAAACAATCGGCGGCATCATTGGCGCGGCAGTTGCCAACTTGATGTTTAGTCTCAACATTCTTGGGCCGTCGACAAAAATTCGCGAGGGCTCTGGCATCTGGCTCGGCGAAGTTGTCGCCACGGTTGGCTTATTGCTCGTGATTTTTCTTATCGCTCGCGGACCGCGACCCGAGTCAGTGCCAGTTGCTGTCGGCGTGTGGATAGGCGGCGCCTATTGGTTCACTTCATCAACATCTTTGGCCAACCCTGCCGTATCGATCGCCCGCAGTTTCAGCGAATCGTTTGCTGGCATTGCTCGCGAGTCGGTGCCGATGTTCATCGTCATGCAATTAATTGGCCTCGTCATCGCCACACTCATCTTGTTGGCGTTTATTGAGCGCCAACCGGTTGTTGTGACGCAATCAAACTGATTTTCAGCCCCAAACATCAAGCGGTTCTGTTAAGAACTAATTTTCCGTGCGAGCGCACACAGTTGATCACCGATTTCAATACAGCGATTGATGAGTGAAATATCGACATCATCTATCAGTGCGTCAGGGTATTCAACCCTGTTTCTTTTTTCTCGAAGTTTTTCGTAGTCAATGACCAGTTGCCTCGCTATCTGTGATTCGAACGTGAGAACCTCTGAGATGACTCGGTGACCACCTCTTGCAGTTGGGCGCACTTCTCTGAGAGTAAGCAAAAGTGTTGCCGTCTTTCGCATGTAGGTATAGGCAACGCTAAACGCCCCGTGCACTGAGTCATTTTCTAAGAGGAATATTGCATCAATTCGAAAGAGTGAGCAACTCCTTATTTGTTCTGAGAAAAATTCTGCGTCGAATGGTACCGATTCAAGTCTTCCGGCGTCCAGTAGCGCCTGTGTTTTTACTTTTCGGTTGTTTGACATCGCGAACCTCAATTTCGACAATTGGGCGGCGGCCAATTTCCTCACGGAAACCGCTGCCTGATTTGTTCTTCCACCATGTGTGCGAATGAATGGATGGATTGACGTCAATTTGCAATCTTTTTGCCGCTGCTATTGAGGCATTCATAACCTCTGAATAGTCAACTTCACCGATTACTAAAACGTCGATGTCTTGAGGTGGGTAACCCTCGATGCCTTGATACCTTGCCGCCCACGATCCAAAGATGAAGAGTCGGTCAATCCCCTTAACGCCAGCAAATTCTTCGGCGATAATAAATCGCGGGCCATACGACATGAGCAACAAGTTCGACAACATAATTGCGATCTGTGACGGACCGGCTTTCACCAACCGTTGACGCCCGAGACGGCGAGACTTCACAAGTGCCGCTATCTCTGCGCGTTCGATTTCGCGTTGAACAGTTGGCAATGATTGACCGCTGATTTTTGCCAATTCGCCAAGAGACCATTCGCGATTTGGATTAGCAAGGATGGCGCACAGAATTTCGGCTTGGCCACGAGAGCGCAAGATTGGCAACAAAGTTGCATCAACCGTTGTTTTCATATTATGAACGATATCGCTCAATTAATGAAAGTAATTTTTGTCGAGCGCCAATCGGCTAACTGACGAGTTTTTTCAGCGCCGCAACTTCAGCAAGTTCAGTAAGTTCGACAGTCGGTTATCAAGAACAGGCCATTTGTGATCGACCGGCATTGTGCACGCACAAAAACAGCACAGCAGGACGTTGATTCATTTGGTAGTTATCGAGTAGATGTTTCGGTTCATTGAAAGAGCAAATATACCGTTTGATGTCTGTTGAATCGCAACTACGTCTCCTAATTTCTCAACAAGTTTTTCTCGGCCTAAAAGCGTTGTGCCATTTAATTTCAAGCCAGTTACGGCCCCAGAACAGTAGTCACTAAACAGGTACCAGCCGCGCAACGAAGTTACAGGATTATTTGCACCTACTCGTACGCCGCCGCTTACCGAGCAACCATCGTCGCCGTGCTTGTATTCATAAATCGGTTTAAGTGCAGTTGGTGCGCTCTGGTCGGTATTGAACTTGTATGAACCTTCGAATGCGCTCCAGCCAAAATTGGTTTTGCGACCGCCAGTGCTGATAGCGCCGCCAGTGCTGATTGTGCCGCTAACGCTGCCAGTACTGCTAGTAGCAGTTGCGACATTTATTTCTTCCCACTTATCTTGACCAACATCAGCAATCCATAAATTGTTTAGTTCATCAAACGAGATGCGCCACGGGTTTCGCAACCCAATCGACCAGATCTCGGGCAGGGCTCCACTTACGCCAACATAAGGATTATCTTTAGGTACTTGATACGGCTTTTGCGATGTAGCCGTAGGGTCAATTCGCAAAATCTTGCCGAGCATTGACTTAAGGTTTTGTGCAGTTCGATCAGGGTCGCCACTTGAGCCGCCATCACCGGTGCCGATGTAAAGCATGTTGTCTGGTCCGGTGATGATTGCGCCACCGTTGTGATTTGAATAAGGCTGTTTGATCACAAGAAGTTGGCGCCGACTCTTTGCATCAAATTCACCGATCTTTGTCAGCGCATATTCGGCAATAACCGTGTCACCAGCTTTATTGGTGTAGTTCAAGTAAGCAAGGCCTTTGCGAAAAGTGAGTCCAAGTAGGCCACGTTCGCCTTTGGCAGAAGTCAATGAAGTTATATCTAAAACTTTTGTCAGCGTGCGTGAGTTGTACTTCCAGAAAAATATGCGACCTTGTTGTGAAACGATGTATGCGCCGTTGTCACTCAACTGACGTTCAACAAGTGCAACAGGTTGGTCTACTTCGACAACTATGTTCGACTGAAATTTTGTCGCCGCGGCAA
>CAMATY010000093.1 GCA_945861325.1 Ferrithrix thermotolerans DSM 19514 | reverse complement strand
ATTTGCTGCTCAGTCTGCTGGTTGTGTGACCGTTGACGACGGTGCCAAAGATGCTCTCACTCGTCGAAATGTTTCGCTACTACATGCTGGCGTCACAGGCGTGACTGGTGATTTCGAAGTTGGTGACACGATTGAAGTTAAGGCTCAAGATGGTTCAGTTATTGCCCGAGGAATGTCTGGCGTAACCGCAATTCAAGCCAGTGCGAGTGCAGGAATGCATAGTCGCGACCTTGCTGATGGAGTGACTCAGGAAGTAATTCACCGTGATGATCTGGTGATTTTAATTAATTAATTGATAGTTAGCGACGCACAAGTGTGCGAACTTCACTGACGCGAAAAGCAAACAACATTAGGCAGTAAACAACTGACCCGACCAATAAACCGCCGATTACTTGCAGCGTCGCATCGAGTCCAGCAGCAGATTCGTTGCTGGTAAATAAACCTTTAAATAAGAACACACAAACTGCCATGACTGACGCACTAACGAAGAGCGGAATCAGCCCAGCAAGAGTTGCTGTTGCCTTGAATCCAGGCGATTTGATTTGCATTACAAACATCGCAACAATCGCCGAGACTAAATAAGCAATAGCAAAGGCGATTCCCAAACCCAGAACATCAAATCGATTTACAAGAACCATTGCAAAAATTATGTTCAACGCATTTTCAAACAAGTTGAGCCAAAACGGTGTGCGGGTGTCGTTGTTGGCATAGAAACCGCGCAACACGAATAAATAGACAGAAAACCCTGCGAGCCCGATCGCCAAACCTGAGAGTGCTCGTGCAGTATTTTGAGAAGCCAACGAAGTAAAACTGCCATGTTGAAGCAACATTGCCACAAGCGGTCGGGCGAGGACGAACATCCCAAATGAAGCGGGAATCGTAAACAGTGCTGTCAGTCGGATTCCAGAAATTAATCGGTGTTGAAAATCAGGGATGTCAAGATTGGCAACGGCACGCGCGAGATCGGGGGCGAATGTTGTCGCAAGCGAGACAGCCAGCAAACCGTGCGGAAGAGAAAAAAATGCAAAAGCCTTTGAATACGCATCAACATTGCCGCTGCCAGGACGCGCCAAGTTTTTGATTACCACGAGGGCAACTTGGTTAGCAGCCACATAACCAGCAGCCCATCCAGAAAGTCTGAGCAGGTTGACAACAGCAGGATGTTTGAAATTCAAGTTCCAGCGCAACCGCACACCCGAACGGCTAAGGGCGATCACCATGCCGGCTGTCATCACGATGATCCCTGATGTAGAACCTAATCCCAATAGCCATTGCAGTGAGCTGTTGCTGGCTGCCTCACTAAGTGGTGGGGGTTTGAGTGAAGTCACCGCAGGAATAGCCAGCAATGTCAAAATTGTTACAACATTTGCCATGACCGGTGTCCACGCCGCGGCGAAAAACTTTCGTTTCGAATTTAAGATCGCACTTGCAATCGCTGTTACACCATAGAAAAATATCTGAACTAGAAATAGTCGCGTTAAGACGGTGCCAGTATTTCGAAACATTTCAACATCGATATCAGCCGCAGGATTCAGCGAAAACATTCTGAAGATCAGTGGCGACAGAGCGATTGCCAATGCAGTAATTGCAGCCAGTGCGACGAATGCCACACTTGAAATTGCACTCACCGCTTCGTCGTCATCAGCCTGAAGATGTCGCGTGAATAAAGGCACCAGGGTCGCAGCCAAGATTCCACCAACGAGCAGTTCATAAACAACGTTCGGGGCGTTGTTGGCAGCGTCGTAAACATCCGCCAATGCTGTTTGTCCGATCATCGCGCCGAACACGATTATTCGGATGAGTCCAGTTGTCCGACTCAGGGCAGTCCCGCAAGCCACTGTGAGGTTCGCCCGCCAAAGAGTTTGACTGCCTTGGGGCGTTGCCATTGTCGTCAATCGTATTACGAATTGCATAGCTTGCATTGATGTCACAGATTGCGTCTCGTTCAGGCGAGCCCAAACCGCTAGGGTAGTGCGAGTGAAACCACGATTTAACGATGTAGCTACGGTGCGTAGCGGTCTCAAGAAGGTCAACTATCTCGCAGACGACGGAATCGCCGGCGTCGTTTTTCTAGCCGATCGACTCGGTAAACCAGTCTTGATCGAAGGACCAGCGGGTACAGGTAAAACCCAACTCGCAAAAAGCGTCGCAGAATTGACTGGTGCTCGTCTGATTCGTTTGCAGTGTTACGAAGGTCTTGATGAGTCAAAGGCTCTCTACGAATGGAACTACAAAAAGCAATTGCTTCGCATCCAGGCCGATAAAAGTAGCGACTCTTGGAGCGAAGTCCACGATGATATTTTCAGTAGCGAGTTCTTGCTCGCTCGACCGCTGCTTGAAGCAATAACCAGTGAAGAGCCTGTGGTGTTGCTAATTGATGAAGTTGATCGTGTCGAACTTGAAACCGAGGCATTGCTTCTTGAAATTCTCTCCGAATATCAAGTTTCAATTCCAGAACTTGGCACGATCACGGCCAAACAGATTCCGCTTGTGTTCTTGACATCGAACAACACGCGCGAACTTTCGGAAGCGCTTAAGCGCCGTTGCTTGTATCTGCATGTTGACTACCCAGATCTTGAGCGCGAAAAAGAAATTGTCTTAAATAAAGTTCCTGACATTAGCGACAATTTGGCTGATCAGATTGCGCGAATTGTTCGTAGCATTCGTCAACTTGATTTGAAGAAGGCTCCGTCGGTTAGCGAAACTCTCGATTGGGCGCGCACATTAATGTTGCTCGGAATCGAAACGATAGACGAAAAAGAAGCGAAAGAGACTTTGCACATTCTTCTTAAATACCAGACAGACATCGCAAAAGCAGCCAAAGAACTCTCCGTTACGAAGTGAGCGTGCACAATGCCCGTGCTTGATTTGATGTCGGGATTCATTGTTGAATTGCGCAATGCTGGGTTGCCTGTCAGCCTCACCGAAAACTTAGATGCAATGGAAGCGGTAAAAGTAATTCCGATCGAAGATCGTGACGCCTTCAAATACGCTCTTGGCGCCACTCTCGTCAAGAACAACGCTCACTGGCGTGTGTTTGAAACTATTTTCGAGGTCTATTTCTCGCTCCGCGGTCCTGAATATGCGATTACTAAAGACGGACAACCTGATGACTTCTGGCGCGAGATGCAAGAGCAGATGGATCAAGTCAAAGGACAGGGCGAAGGCAAAGGTTCTGGCGGAGGAATGGATTCACTGACCCCAGAAGAAATCAACGCAATGCTGATGCGGGCTTTGATGAGCGGCGATCAGGCGATGATGCGTGCACTTGCCAAACAATCAGTTCAGAGGTTTGCTGGCATGGAGCCAGGGCGACCAGTTGGTGGCACTTATTATCTCTATAGAACACTGCGCAATCTTGATCTTGACAACATGTTGCAAAAACTAATGGATGCCAACAGCGAGATGAGCAAACAAGAACTCTCATCGTTAGAGCAGCGACTTGAAAAAGATGAATTTGAGAGTCGCATCGAGCAATTCAAACAAGAAGTTGAATCTGAAATTCGTCGGCGATTAGTTGCAGACCGAGGCGCAGAAGCAATGGCCAAGACGCTTCGCAAGCCTCTGCCAGAAGATGTTGAATTCATGCATGCAAGTCGCGACGAAATGCAGAGTCTCAAGAAGGCGCTTTATCCATTAACACGAAAACTTGCCGCTCGTTTGGCGCGTAAGCGCCGACACGGCCGCAAAGGTCCATTGGATTTTAGAAACACCGTGCGACATTCGCTTAGTTATGGCGGTGTCCCTGCGGATCCAAAGTTTCGCTATCCACGACCTGCGAAACCAGAATTGATGGTTGTCGCCGATATTTCAGGCAGTGTTGCCGCATTCGCAAGATTCACGTTGATGTTTGTCTATGCGATTCAAAATCAGTTTTCAAAAGTTCGATCGTTTGTATTTATTGATGGAATAGACGAAGTGACAAAATTCTTCAAATCAAAAGAAGACATTGGCGAAGCAATAAATCGCGTCAACACCGAGGCAGATGTTGTTTGGGTTGATGGACACAGCGATTACGGTCACGCGTTTGAGGTTTTTTGGGAGCGTTACGGCAAAGACATCAACTCAAAAACTACTGTGCTACTTCTCGGTGATGCGCGAAATAACTATCACGCCGCTCAGTCATGGGTTGTAAAAGAGATTGCCAAACGGGCGCGACATGTTTATTGGTTGAATCCTGAGCCAAAGTCATATTGGAATACTGGTGATTCAATAGTCGGCGAGTACGGCGCCCATACCGATGGAGTTTTTGAATGCCGAAATCTTCGTCAATTAGAAGGATTTGTCGAAAATCTGACTTAAGTCAACTAGTTAGCGTTTTGATTTTGCGACGAATCACTGTCACCCAACCGGCTATGACGAATAGTGAAAACATAAACCACTGAAATGTGTAACTCAGATGTGAACCTGTAGAAAGTGCAGGTTCGGCAATCTGCGACAATGCAACAGCATCCCGAGGTTGTGATGTTAGTACTTCAACATAAATCGGAGCGAGTTCAGAAGGCATCTGTCGACTTATTCTCGGCAAATCAATATTGCTTACCTCTAAAAGTTCGCCCACGCTCGGGTCACTAACGCGAAACCGTCGTCGCGTCTCAGTTGCCCTTACGCGCCCAACAAGCTCAACTTTGCCGCTTGGTGCAGTCTCAACTGGTTCGGCCAGTGGCAAAAACCCACGATTGACCAAGATCAGTTGCTTGTTCGCTAATCGCACGGGAGTCAGTGGATCTTTACCTGCATACCCCTCTTGGGCACGATTGACTGCCGTAATTGTTTCTGAATTGAGGTATTCGCCGGTTACGACAACCGTTCGCCATTCAACCGATGCTGGGGTCTCAGAGCCACCGGCAATTTCTTCAAGCAACATTTCAATCGGCACAATAGGTTCGCTAGTTCGAAGTTTGACATTTGCATTGAAATCAACTTTTTCGTGGTAGCGACTCAATTGCCAAAAAGCCAAGTTAATCATCAGTACAACAGTTAGGACGACAGTCACATGCAGCAAGAGCCATAACGGACGCCACAAAAATTTATACATCTTGACTAATCGTATCTGCACGCAGTTTGCAAGTAATCTTTAATGCATGGTCCTTACCGATAAACAAATTAATCCAGCAAATCTTGAGTCTGTTTTAGTTTGGGATGGAAATTGTTCGTTTTGTTCGCGGTGCGTAAATTTTATTGAAAAACGAATCTCAACTTCGGCAAAAATAATTTCTCACCAGAAGGCCGACTTAGAAAGTCTTGGGCTAACAACCGAGCAGTGCAATCAGGCGTTGCAATGGGTTTCTAGTCAAAGGCAAATTCGTTCAGGTAGTCGCGCAGTCGCAGCGCTTTTGCGAAGTGGTGGTGGTGCGTGGCCCGTGTTGGGTGTAATGATTGACCTGCCTGTCATCCGACTTATTTCTTCTGGAATCTATAAAGTAATTGCCAAAAATCGCCAGCATCTTCCAGGCGGCACAGCAGCTTGTGCGATTGACAAACACGAATAGGACTCAACTCCGCTCGCGTGTTGTCGTTCAATCTATCCCGCTATCA
>CAMATY010000092.1 GCA_945861325.1 Ferrithrix thermotolerans DSM 19514 | reverse complement strand
GGAACTGAAATTCGCCTATTGCGAAGTTCAGATGCAAGTTTTATTGCTCGCTTAAGTACTTGGTTTGCCGAAAATAAGTTTGTCCTCAACGACTTAAACTCTGGCGCACCGCGTCTTGAAGATATTTATCGCGAGTTGAACAGTGCGTCAGAACGGGTCGATAAGTGAATCCTTTTCGCTCGCAACTTCGACAAGAGTTAATAATCATGGCTCGCAATGGCGAGCAACTACTGCTTCTTGTCGGTATTCCAGTTCTGTTGTTGGTATTTTTTTCTCAAGTTGATATTTTGCCGACCCAAGATCTGAGTTCAATCGCATTTCTTGTGCCAGGAGTTTTAGCGTTGGCGGTGATGTCGAGCGCAATGGTTAGTCTCGGTATCGCCACAGGTTTTGAGCGCAGTTATGGTGTGTTGCGTCGTCTCGGCACCACACCGTTAGGAACTCGCAGATTGGTTTTGGCGAAAATTACCGCAACGTGTTTCATTGAGACAGGACAACTTTTTTTAATCACAATTGTTGGTCTCGCACTTGGTTGGCGACCCGATGATTCAAACTGGCTGCTGATCGTTGTGGCAATTGCACTTGGCACGATTTGTTTTGCTGGGATTGGTCTCACTCTTGCTGGTCGACTGCGCGCAGAAGTTAACTTGGCTGCTCAGAACGGTCTGTATCTTGTTCTGTTGCTACTTGGTGGGGTGATCTTGCCAAATGATGAGTTACCACGAGTTGCTGAGTCTTTCGCGCAGTGGTTGCCCAGCACAGCCCTAAGCGAACTCCTTCGCGCAGGTGTCAATGGGCAAGACCTAGCGACGAAATCGCTCGTAATACTCGGAGTGTGGTCGATTACGGCGTGCACTAGTGCAGTGAATTTTTTTAAATGGTCCGAGTAGATCTAATTTTGAATTAGCGGATCTCGTGCAGGCGGAACGCGGCCGAATGCATCTTCGACATCAGCAAAAGTCAACGCCACTTCACTATTTGAATTAGTTTGAGCAACATACGACCTATCACCTGAGAATGCAGGGGTAAACCGTTTGAAGAAGATGAAAATAATAATTGACCATAAGAAAAATGATCCACCGACTTTCATCATCGCACCTGCCACTTGTTGATCGGTCGTAACCGACATTCCCCAAACTCGAACTGAGGTGTCGTAGTGCTTATATACAATTCCTTCTGCAAAGGTCAACCAGCCAGCAGGTACCGTCGGCACCACAGACATCAAGAATAAATAAATCATCTTTCCACCCGATTGCAAATGCAATTGTCGATCAGGTCCACAAATCGGCATCCAGACGAGAAGCGCGCTGAGTACCAGCGCCACATGCAAGCTGTAATGCATCAGACCGTTCGAGACGCTGCGATTCACAACATCAGGAATGTGTGTGATCATCACAATTAAATTAAACGCAACGCCAGCAATTACTGGTTTTGCAAGAAAAGAAACCACCCGACGTGCCCGACCTTGACCGAAAACAGAATCAAACAGCCATTTTGGGATTGCCAGCAAAACAAGTGGTGGCATGAAATACGACAACACCATGTGTTGGACCATGTGAACTGTATATAAATATTCTTCCGCAATATCGTGAACTGGCCAATCAGAACCCAGCCACAACATCAAGATTGCGACAACGAATGCAATTTTTTGCTTTCGAGTTGTCACTAGTCCTGATTTAACAGCGACCGGACCAATGACACGCACTGCATAAATATAGGCACCCAAAAGTGCACTGACCAACAGCCAAACTTCGGGGTGAGCCTGAAATCTCCACGGACTGACTAACAGATCAGCCGAAACAGCGAGCATAAATTGTACTTTCGATTAGTTACTGAATAAAAAATTTGAATGTCGCCAGAAATGCAGCGTAAACACCTACAGCCAAAATTAAACCCGCGTAGAACATAAGACTAAATATTTTGTTATCAAACTTCAGATGCATAAAGTAACTGACAACCATTACGAATTTGACAGCCATCATGATTAATAATGCCGGCAAAAAGAACGGACCAAAGTCGATATACACGGTTGAGACTTCAAGTGCGGTAATTGCCGCCAAGATAGCCGCGATTCGTATATATCCAGCCGTACTCATGCCGTGATTTTCGGAGTGTTCGGCACTCGTTGCGATGTGTGTGGTGTCTGTAGTCATGATCAAACCGGAATCAAATAAACGAGAGTAAAGATGATGATCCAAACAATGTCAACGAAGTGCCAGTAGAGACCGATCATTTCAACAACTTCTGCTTTTTTGCCAGGCACCGCACTGCGCTTAAAGATTCCAACCAGTGACATCAGCATGATGATTCCGACGGTGACGTGTACACCGTGAAAACCTGTGAGTGTATAAAAACTTGAGCCAAATAAACTTGTTGAAAAACCTAAACCTTCGTTGTAAAAAGCAGTGAACTCATAAACCTGACCGCCAACAAATGTCGCCCCTAAAAGTGCGGTTACTGTCAGCCAAATATTGGTTTTACGATCTTCGTTTTTGTGTGCAGCACTAACCGCCAGGACCATCGTCAATGAACTCATAAGCAACACAAAGCTGCTGACCGAGGTAAACGGAATATCAAAAATCTGTGATGGTCGTGGTCCACCCGTAACTCGACCACGATAAAGCATGTACGTCGAGATCAAACCGCCAAACAACAAACACTCCGAACCCAGAAAGGTCCACATTCCTAATTTGATGTTTGAAATGCCAGTGCCTGAGTCGTGGCCGTGAGCTACTGCATCAGTCATTAGTGACCAACCTTGTCTAGTGCGGTCCCTTGTGAAGAGTTGTTTTCAAAATCCGACTCTGGCGCGGTGCTTGGCTCTAGCGCCCAACCGAATGCTGCGAATAATAAAATCACTCCACCGATCACGGCAATTAAATGCGAGAAGATCATTCCGAATGTAATTACTGGAACTGCGGCCGCCAAAACTATCGGCCAATACGATGGCGACGGCATGTGAATATGTTTATCCGCGTTTCGTTCTTGCTCAGCCATTATTTCTTCGGCTGTGGCGATCTGTCGCATTGTGTGCGTCTCAGGATCTTCTTCGTATTTGCGATGGAAGAATTCGTCAAGATGATGTACCGCTGGGATTACATCGAAGTTGTGTTCTTTGGGTGGGTTGCTTGTCATCCATTCAAGACTTCGTGAGTTCCACGGATCAAGAGGAGCCCGAGTCGGATTTCGTGCAGTTATAACGATGTTGATTAAGAACAACAATATGCCCACGGCTAGAACAAACGATCCGATCGAAGCGATTAAGTTCCAAAATGCGAGATTAAAAAAACCTTCTCCAGCCCGAGCCTCTGTCCACTGGTACATCCGGCGAGGTTGGCCTTGCAAGCCGAGAATATGCATCGGCCCAAAGGTTAGATTCATACCGATCACCATTAGCCAAAAGTTCCAGCCGCCAAGGCGTTCACTAAGCATCTTGCCAAACATTTTTGGCCACCAATAATAAAATCCCGAGAAGAATCCGAGCACGGCACCGCCGAACAGAACATAGTGAAAGTGGGCAACTATGTAATAGGTATCAGTTTGTTGCGTGTCCGATGGGGCTACAGAGTGAGTCACTCCTGAAAGTCCACCCACGGTAAACAAAACGATTAACCCGATTGAAAACTTCATCGCAGTTGAGAAGTACAACTTCCCACCCCACATCGTCAGTGTCCAGTTGATTATTTTTACACCCGTTGGCACGGCGATTGCCATTGTCGTCAACGAAAAGACTGCGACTGAAACTGGTCCGAGACCAGAAGCAAACATATGGTGGGCCCAAACACCCCAACCGACGAAGCCAATCGCTGCACCAGAGAACACAACGAACGGATATCCAAATAGTGGTTTACGCGAAAACACCGGCAGAACTTCGGAAACAATTCCAAACGCTGGCAAGACGAGAATATAAACCTCTGGATGACCGAAGATCCAAAATAAGTGCTGCCACAGTAACGGGTCTGCACCAGCGGCGACGTCGAAGAAACGCGCACCAAAATTGCGTTGAAACGAAAGCAAGAACAACGCAACAGTGATTACAGGCACTGCAAATAGCAACAAGAACTGCACCACCGTCATCATCCAAGTGAAGATTGGCATCTTCATCAAAGTCATACCAGGTGCTCGCATGTTAAGAACCGTGACGATCAAATTGATTGCGCCAGTTAGTGAGGCAATACCCGCAATCTGCAAACCAAATGCCCAGAAGTCAATTCCATTAGTTGGCGAGAACACCGGCCCAGAGTTTGGCGCGTACATAAACCAACCACCATCGGCCGCGCCGCCAAGGAACCACGACAAGTTGATGAAAATTCCACCGAACAACAACAGCCAAAAACCCAAAGCATTGATTCGCGGAAAGGCGACATCGCGCGCACCAATTTGTAGTGGAATGAAATAGTTTGCTAATCCAGCCGCCATCGGCATGACGAACAAGAACACCATTGTTGTTGCGTGCATCGTGAACATTTGATTGTAGAGATCTGCATTTAAAACTTTGCCATTAGGTGCTGCGAGTTGAAGTCGAATCAACAGTGCTTCAACTCCGCCGACGATAAAAAAGAACATCGCGGTGGCACCGTACATTAAGCCAAGCTTTTTGTGGTCAACGGTAAACACCCACGCACGCCATCCGGTTGCCGCAACTGGGCGCTTTAAAACCCCATAAGTCGAAGTTGGCGTAACAGTAACTGGAACCATCACTTCTGTTTCACGCTCAATAATTGCCATCGTTGCTCTCGGTTTCTGTTGTTACTTCAGGGTTAAAAGGTAGGCGACCAGTTTGCTGATGTCATCCTCGCTTAGAGCGAGATATGGCATGCCGCGATACTTGCCGCCCGTGGCTGCTAATTGTGTTGGGTTTGCATACATTGGCTTCATCGCCGGTGCGTTTCGCAACCACGCACGCAAATCTTTTTGGTTCAAGCAATCCTCTGTCACGCCGGCAAGATATTTTTCACCAATCTCTTCGCTTGGTGCATTCCAGACTTCGTCTCGACACTGCTTTGAAAGTAGATCAAAAGTTGCACCAGCAAAAGTGTTGCGAGACATCAAATGCGTCAAGTTTGGTGCAGCACCAGACCAAACATTTTCGTCTGGAGCAGCGATTGCCGGTGTACCGTCAGCACGCAAAAGACCATTGACTTGGTGACAACGAACGCACTGGTTCAAAAACACTGCTTCGCCTTGTTGTGCCAAAGAATCTTTTGCTGGCGCAACATACGCAGCTTGCTGATTGGCAACCCACTTTGCAAAGTCTGCCTTGCTCAGTGCAATTGCTTCCATTCGCATGTTGGCATGCGACAAACCGCAAAACTCGGTGCATTGACCTGCAAATAGTCCCGGCTCATCGGCTTCTAAACGCAGGGTTTGTACTCGGCCAGGCACTGCGTCACGCTTACCATTAAGTGCCGGAATCCAATATGAGTGGATGACGTCGCGACTCGTTTCGCGCAATAAAACTTTGGTGCCGACCGGCATTACAAGTTGACCAGAACTGATGATCGGTTGATTTATGCCGAATTCATTTTGTGCTGGATAGTCATATTCCCACCACCA